>JAFVCL010000007.1 GCA_017479285.1 Lachnospiraceae bacterium | reverse complement strand
GTGAAATGTTCCACGAATTTCTAAGTCTCTGCTACAATGCGCTCTGGAGGGGAGCGCATCGTAACGCATAGCCTAAGAAATTCGGGACAGATTTCGCCTCCGCTAAAGGCATCTCCTTGGTGCGAACGGAAATATAATATAACCCTCGCGGTTCGAGATACCGGTTAGTCAGGTTCGTTGATCTATAATATCGTTCAATCAGCTGAATACTATAACTTTAATTCTATACCGTTCAGGTGCGGCGGATATGAACATATAGTTTTATGAAATAGGCGAAGCGCTTAGGGAGAGACATCTTTGCGGAAAATCGTGTCGCCGAAACTGTATGAACAGCTCGCGCCATTATAGCGCGAGCGTCGCGAGTTTGAGGCGACCGATTTCGCCTTGAGCAAAGTGGCTCGAACTTAGCAGCGTATGCCCTTGAATAAAACTATATGATTTATAGCCGCCACACCGTGACTGGGATAATATTAGTAAGTTAAACTACAATTTTATAGGAGATAATTAAAGATGAAAGCAGTTGCGAAATTTGAAAAGGTATCCTTTGAGCAGTTCAAGGGAAATGTTGACGATCTTAATGTTACGGAAAACGAGATAAGGGAGATGTATAAAATGATAAAGCTGCCCAAAAGAGCTACGGCCTATTCCGCCGGATATGATATCTACGCTCCGTTTGATTTTTCCTTAAAGCCCGGGGAGACAATTAAAATTCCCACAGGTATAAGATGCCGTATCAATGATGATTACGCCCTTTTCCTTTTCCCCAGGAGTGGGCTCGGATTTAAGTACAGACTTCAGCTTAACAATACCGTCGGTGTTGTAGATGCTGACTATTACGGCTCCGACAACGAGGGACATATCTTTATTAAGCTTACGAACGATTCCAATGAGGGAAAGAGCCTTGAGATAAAGACAGGCGAGGCCTTTGCCCAGGGCATATTCCTGCAGTACGGCGTTACGGAGGATGACGAGGCGGACGGAGTAAGAAACGGCGGATTTGGAAGTACTTCAAAAATTTGAATTTTAATTTAATTTATGTTATATTTTTACAGGTTTGTATAAACCTATGCTGTTTTAACAGGAGGATTTAATAAAATGTGGAAACTTTTAACGGACAGTTCGGCCGATCTTCCCAAGAGCTATTATGAGGAGAATGATATCGGGGTTATAAACCTGTCCTGCCTTATAGACGGTGAGGTGGTATGGGGAAGAAATAAAGACCTTGAGGCGTCCACCTTTTATCAGATGATGAGAGATGGTGCAAAGCCCACAACTTCACAGATCAATCCGGTTGAATTCAAGGCATTTTTTGAAGAATATATTGACGAATACAAGGAGATACTTTATCTCGGATTTACATCGGGGCTTTCCGGAACTGTCAACAACGGAAGGATTGCTGCCGAGGAGATTATGGACGAGCACCCCGGCGTTAAGATAATCGTTGTGGATACCCTCTGCGCCGCAATGGGTCAGGGACTTCTTGTATATTACTGCAACAAGCTCTGGAAGGAGGGCAGAACCATGCGTGAGGTCGCTGATTTTGCCGAGTCCAATAAGATGAACATGGTTCATCTATTTACCGTGGATAATCTCTTTGACCTCTGGAGAGGCGGAAGAGTAAGCAAGACCAGCGCGTTTATCGGTACTCTTGCGTCGATAAAGCCCCTTCTCCATGTTAATTATGAGGGCAAGCTTGTTTCCGTCAGCAAGGTTCGCGGAAGGAAAAAGGCGCTTTCCGGACTTGTTGATATGATGGCTGAAAAGATGGGAAGCCATAAGGAACAGAACAGGGAAATGATCATGATAAATCACGGCGATTGCCTCGAGGACGCGAAAATACTTGCCGATATGATAAAAGAGCGCTTCGGATTTGAGAACTTTATGATAAACAACCTGAGCCCCGTTATCGGTGCGCATACAGGTCCGAGCCTTATAGCGCTGTTCTTTATTGGAGACATTAGATAATGAATTATTCAGAAACCACTGATATGTCAGTAATGCGGGCAAGGGAAAATGTCAGGGCTCTTGAAAAAAAGCTCGGCAGAGTACCCACCGCCGCTGTAATAACCTTTGGCTGCCAGATGAACGCCAGAGATTCCGAAAAGCTTACCGGTATTTTAATGCAGGCAGGCTTTTCTGTTATTTCCGAGGAAAGCGCGGACTTTGTCATTTACAACACCTGTACGGTGAGGGATAACGCAAACCAGCGTGTATACGGAAGACTTGGAGTCTGCGGAGGCTATAAAAAGAAAAATCCCTATATGAAAATCGCTCTCTGCGGATGTATGATGCAGGAACCATCGGTTATCGAAAAGATAAAGACAAGCTACCGTTTTGTGGATCTTATTTTCGGTACCCATAATCTCTATAAATTTCCGGAATATCTCGCGGATACACTTGAGCAGGACAGGCAGATAATAGATGTCTGGAAGGAACCCGGAGAGATAGAGGAAAATCTTCCCGTAAGCAGAAAATATCCTTTTAAATCCGGTGTCAATATTATGTTCGGGTGCAATAATTTCTGTACCTATTGCATTGTTCCCTATGTAAGGGGACGGGAGAGAAGCAGGGAACCGAAGGAGATACTGCGGGAATGTGAAAGGCTTGCTGCCGACGGCGTAAGTGAGGTAATGCTGCTGGGGCAGAATGTCAACTCTTACGGACGGGGTCTTTCGGAGTCTGTTTCCTTCCCGGAGCTTCTGCGGGAGGTAGAAAAGATTGAGGGTATAAAAAGGATCCGCTTCATGACTTCACATCCGAAGGATCTTTCGGACGAGCTTATAGAAACGATAAAAAATTCGGATAAGATATGCAGGCATATCCACCTGCCGCTGCAGTCCGGTTCTTCAAGAATATTAAAGGCGATGAACCGCTGCTACGACAAGGAAAAATACCTTTCTCTCGCCATGAAGATAAGAGAGGAGATTCCGGATATATCCATAACTACGGACATTATCATCGGATTTCCCGGAGAGACTCCTGCGGATGTGGACGAGACCATAGATGTTATACGCAGGGTGCAGTACGATAACGCATTTACATTTATTTACTCAAAGAGAACCGGGACTCCCGCGGCCTCCATGGAAAACCAGGTTTCGGAGAAGGAAAGCCACGAGCAGTTTGACAGGGTTCTGACGGAAGTACAAAAGTATGCGAAGCTCCAAAGCGCCAGATTTGAGGGAAGAGTCATGGAGGCGCTTGTTGAGGAGGTAAATGAGAATGACACCGCACTTGTAACCGGCAGGCTTTCCAATAATCTTATTGTTCATTTTCCCGGTGATGCTTCCCTTATCGGAAGCTATGTGAAAGTAAGGCTGAATGAATGCAAGGGCTTTTATTATCTCGGTGAAAAAACCTATTGATGCTCAAGGTATGAGAGGCGGAAAAACAGTTTTAGCCCGAATGGTAAATAATATCGATTAGGAAACTGTACAAATACTATATTTTGTATTAAAATAACCATGTATGCACTAAATTTAGTGACGACATGGTTTTTTTAATGAAAGTGCCGGTATTATGATGCTTGATGCAGATCAAATAAGTAAATTATCGCCAATGATGCAGAAGTACTGCGAGACCAAGGAGCAGTACAAGGACTGCATCCTCTTTTATCGTCTGGGCGATTTCTATGAAATGTTTTTTGAAGATGCGGAGCTGGTTTCAAAGGAACTCGAGCTTACGCTTACTGGAAAAAACTGCGGTCTTGAAGAGAGAGCCCCCATGTGCGGTATTCCTTATCACGCTGTGGACAGTTATCTTCCAAGGCTTGTGTCAAGAGGATACAAGGTTGCCATCTGTGAGCAGGTGGAGGATCCCAAGCTTGCAAAGGGGCTTGTAAAACGTGAGGTAATAAGGATCGTAACCCCTGGTACAAATACCAATATCCAGAGTCTTGAATCCAATAAAAACAATTACTGTTTTGGGATATATTACTCCGACACCTCCATAGGGGCGGCGATAGCGGATGTCTCAACCGGCGATTTTTATATGACCGAGGTGGAGGATCTCGGAAAGCTAAAGGATGAGATATCTAAATTTGAGCCCAGTGAGATCACCTGTAATGAAGCGTTTTTATTCTGCGGTGATTTTGTAGCGGATTTGAGGGAGAGGCTTCATATTCCCGTAACCACGCTGGATGCGCATCTTTTTGACGATGTGTTATGTAAGAATCTTTTGCTTAAGCATTTTCATGCGGGATCGCTCTTAAGCCTTGGGATCGAGGATTTTTCATACGGAATGATCGCCGCGGGTTCCCTTCTTAAGTACCTTTACGATACGCAAAAGACCCAGCTTGGGCATATAACTCATATTACGCCTTATATGTCCGGCAAATATATGCTTATCGATTCCTCGACAAGAAGGAATCTTGAGCTTACAGAGACACTTCGGGAAAAACAAAAGAGAGGTTCCCTCATCTGGGTACTGGACAAAACAAAAACTGCTATGGGGGGAAGGTATCTTCGAAGCGTCATAGAACAGCCCCTTATTGAGATTGATGAGATGAATCTAAGGCTCGATGCTATCGAGGACCTCAATAAGCACTCTATATCAAGGGACGAGATAAGGGAGTATCTCAATCCGGTTTACGATCTTGAAAGACTTCTGGGAAGAGTTGCCTTTGGCACTGCAAATCCAAGGGATCTTCTTGCGTTTAAAAGCTCTCTTGAGATGCTTCCGAGTATAAAGATCGCCCTCGGGGATCTGGACAGCGAGCTGCTAAAAAGAATCGACAGCGACCTTGACGGGCTGGAGGATTTAAGCGGCCTTATCGAGAGCTCCATAAATGATGACGCGCCCCTTACTCTCTACGACGGCGGGATAATAAAGGACGGCTTTGACGAGGAGGTTGACAAGCTCAGAGTTGCCAAAAATGAGGGTAAAAACTGGCTTGCGGCATACGAGGTGGAGGAGAGGCAAAAGACCGGGATAAAGAATCTGAGGATAAAGTATCACAGAGCCTTCGGATATTATTTTGAGGTCACAAACTCCTTTAAGGACATGGTGCCGGACTATTTCGTAAGAAGGCAGACTCTTACAAACGCGGAAAGGTTTTCCACCGCGAAGCTTTCCGAGCTGGAGGATACGATTCTTAATTCTGAGGAAAAGCTTTTAAGGCTTGAACACGATGTATTTTGCAGGATAAGGGAGGCCATCGGCGCGGAGACAGAGAGGATACAGCGCACGGCAAAGGCAGTTGCCGCCCTGGATATGCTTTCAAGCCTTGCCTATGTATCCGAGAAAAATCATTATGTAAGACCCAGTCTCAACGATAAAGGCGTTATAGATATCAAGGACGGAAGACATCCGGTGGTTGAGCAGATGCTCAGCAGTGGTCTTTTCGTTGAAAATGATACCTTTCTCGATACAAAAAATGATTGCATAAGCATTATAACCGGTCCGAATATGGCTGGAAAATCCACTTATATGCGTCAGAGCGCCCTTATCGTTCTCATGGCTCAGATTGGCTGCTTTGTACCGGCCAAAAGCGCCAATATCGGCATCGTGGACAGGATATTTACAAGAGTCGGTGCTTCGGATGATCTTGCAAGCGGACAGTCAACCTTTATGGTGGAGATGAACGAGGTGTCAAATATCCTTAGAAACGCAACCTCCAAGAGCCTTCTCATACTTGATGAGATAGGCCGGGGAACCTCCACCTTCGATGGTCTTTCAATAGCATGGGCGGTTATAGAGCATATAAGCAATACCAATATCCTTGGCGCGAGAACCCTTTTTGCGACTCATTATCATGAGCTTACCGAGCTCGAGGGAAAGATGAGCAATGTAAACAATTACTGTATTGCGGTAAGGGAATCCGGCGATGATATCGTTTTTTTAAGGAAGATAATAAAGGGCGGTGCGGACAGAAGCTACGGCATACAGGTTGCAAAGCTTGCGGGCGTACCCGATATGGTCATAGACAGGGCAAAGGAGATCGCCGAGCAGCTTTCCGATAATGACATAACCGAGAAGATCCAGGCGATTACAGTTAGTGCCCAGGGTGAAAAGGTTAAGCATAAGGCTGAAAAGCTTGACGAGGTGGATCTGGGACAGATGAGCTTTTTCGAGACGGTTTCCGACGAGGATGTATTAAAGGAACTCAGTGAGATCGATATTTCCACCCTTACGCCTCTTGACGCCTTAAATACTTTATACAAGCTGCAGAATAAATTAAAAAACAGATTCAGTTTTGGTGATTAAATGCCTATTAAAGTTTTGGACAATGAAACAATTGATAAGATCGCCGCGGGAGAGGTGGTGGAAAGACCGGCAAGCGTGGTAAAGGAGCTTGTTGAGAATTCTATCGATGCGGGAGCAACCGCAGTCACGGTGGAGATAAAGGATGGGGGAATATCCTATATCCGGGTAAGTGATAACGGATGCGGAATACCTTTAAGCGACCTTCGGACGGCCTTTTTCAGACATGCCACAAGCAAGATAAAGGGCGCGGAGGATCTGGGGTCAATAAGCAGTCTCGGATTCAGGGGCGAGGCTTTATCAAGCATTGCCGCGGTTTCACAGCTTGAAGTCGTTACAAGAACGGAAAATGACCTTACAGGGGCGAGACTTTTACTTGAAGGGGCAAATGAGACCGGCTTTGAGGAGGTGGGAGCTCCCGTGGGCACCACAATGTTTGTAAGAAATCTTTTCTTCAATACCCCGGTAAGAAAAAAGTTTTTAAAGTCCCCCCAGACAGAGGGCAGCTATATATCGGATCTTATGGAGCATCTTGCGCTTTCGCATCCGGATGTGGCCTTTCAGTTTACCATCGGCTCCCAGTCAAGGTTTCACACCTCCGGAAACGGAGATCTTAAAGAGGTCATATACCGGGTCTACGGAAGAGAGGTTGCAAATGCTGTAATCCCCATAGATGTTTGGAAGGATGACCTTCATATCGGAGGTTTTCTGGGAAAGCCTGAGCAGGTAAGATCAAACAGGAATTTCGAGATTTATTTTATAAACGGCAGATTTATACGGAGCAATCTTATCGCAAAGGCGATAGAGGAAGGCTTTAGAGAGTATCTTATGCTCCATAAGTTTCCCGTATGCTTTTTACAGCTGGAGATATCACCGGAAAATGTGGATGTCAATGTGCATCCGACCAAGATGGATGTGCGTTTTTCCGACGGACCGGACTTTTTTGCGAAGCTTTCCGATGCGATATTCACAACCCTTAAAGCAAACGAGATGATCCCGGGGCATGTGCTGGACAAGGTTTCCGAAATAAAGCGGGCGGAAAAGGTGTCCATAGAAGAGGCACGCGCAGGGAAAAACCCGGAGCCGTTTTTGATGAAGCGGGAGGAGAAGGCATCCACAGAAGAGACCCGCGCAGGGAAAAACCCAGAACTATTCCTGATGAAGAGCGGGGCTCCCTCAAGGGTGGAAAGCCCCGCCGTTAAATACGGGGAAGAGTACGGCAAAGAGAAGAAAGAGACAGATACCTGCAAAGCTGCGGAGCCCGCAGAGGATGTTTTTTTTACGGACAATGCAGTGCCCAAGGGCCATGCGGACAGTAATTCCGAAAATAACGCAACTGATAATACATGTTTTGAAAATGAAACAAGCGATATAAAACAGACCGTTCCTGTCCCGGAAATAAAGGATGTCCGCCAGACGGATCTTTTTGAAGATAAGATTTTAACTGTTGAAAACCGGAAAAAGTATCGTATAATAGGACAGGTATTTGAAACCTTCTGGCTTATCCAGTACGAGCGAAAGCTTTTTATAATCGATCAGCATGCGGCTCACGAAAAGGTAAACTATGAGAGGATGATGGCGAGATTCAGAAACAAAGAGGTTGTTTCCCAGTCCCTTCTTCCTCCTATCATTGTTTCCCTAAGCGCTGCTGAGGAGAGCGTTTACAGGGATAATTCGGACGCGTTTGCCGCTTTGGGATTTGAGATTGAGAATTTCGGCGGAAGCGAGTACGCCTTGAGAGGTGTCCCCACAGACCTTTACGGACATGATGAAAAGGAACTGTTTCTTGCGGTTTTGGATGAGCTTTCCGAGGGAAACAGCCGGGGAAGCTATCTTGCCATAGAAGAAAAAATCGCGGGAATGGCTTGTAAGGCGTCCGTTAAAGGCGGGGATCTTTTATCGAGAGCGGAGGTCGAAGCCCTTATTGACGAGCTGCTTACTTTGGAAAATCCCTACAATTGTCCCCACGGAAGACCGACGATAATCGTTATGACGGAAAGTGAAATGGAGAAAAAATTTAAAAGGATAGTGGACTGATGTCTTATAAACCGCTTATTATAATTGCGGGACCCACCGCAGTCGGAAAAACCGAAATCTCCATAGATCTCGCCCGGGAAGTCTCAGGCGAGATTATTTCTGCTGACTCGGTGCAGGTATACAGAGGGCTGGATATCGGCTCCGCAAAGATTAAGCCGGAGGAGATGAGGGGAATTCCCCATCACCTTATCGATATACTTGATCCCGGCGAAGAATTTAATGTGGCTTTATTTAAAGAGCTTGTGTATAAAAAAATCGGGGAGATATACTCCCACGGAAGCATTCCGGTACTTGTGGGAGGAACCGGCTTTTATATCCAGGCGGTTTTAAAGGACATAGATTTTTCTGAGGGAGCTTCCGACGCGGAATACCGGAAGGAATTAAGCGATATGGCTTCAAGAAAAGGTCCCGGCTTTTTGCATGAAATGCTTTTTAAGATAGATCAGGAATCCGCGCAGAGCATACCGGAGGGCAATGTAAAAAGAGTTATAAGGGCACTGGAGTTTTATAAGGTTACGGGCAAAAAAATCTCTGTCCATAATCTTGAACAGAGCAAAAGACCGGATGTTTTCGACCACAGGTTTTATGTTTTAAATGACGAGCGGGAGGTCATCTACAGCCGGATAGATAAAAGAGTGGATATGATGATGGAGGAGGGTCTTTTATCTGAGGTTAAGGGTCTTTATCATGCCGGGATATCAAGAGATGCAGTAAGCATGCAGTCCCTTGGGTATCGTCAGATAATGGACTATCTTTACGGGGATATTTCCCTTGAGGAGGCAGTCTGCCGGATAAAGCTCCAGACAAGACATTTTGCCAAAAGACAGATAACATGGTTTAAAAGAGAGGGAGATAAGGTTATCTGGGTTAATAAAAATGAATTTGACCGTGACAATAAAGAAATTTTAGAGTACATGAAGGGATATTTAAAAGAGTGGATAAAGCATTAAGTGAGATTTACAGTGAGCTTGGAATAAGCGAAAAGACCGCGGCCTTCGGAGAGGAAGTCTTAAAAGGCTTAAAGGAGAGGTTTGCGCGGATTGATGAGATAGCGGAGATAAACCAGTTAAAGGTTTTGCGCGCGCTTCAGAAAAACCAGGTAAGCGAGGCCTGCCTTCACGGAACCTCCGGATATGGTTATAACGATATGGGAAGGGAAAAGCTGGAGGCGGTTTATGCCGATATCTTCCACACCGAGGATGCGCTTGTAAGACCCCAGATAACCTGCGGAACCCATGCGCTTGCACTTGCCCTTATGAGCAATCTCCGCCCCGGAGACGAGCTTTTATCCCCTGTTGGGAAGCCTTACGATACTCTTGAGGAGGTAATCGGCATAAGACCTTCAAAGGGCTCCCTTGCGGAATACGGCGTTACTTACAGCCAGGTAGATCTTCTTGGGGACGGAGGCTTTGATTATGACGGTATAAAGAAAGCCCTTAACGACAAAACAAAGCTGGTTACCATCCAGAGATCGAAAGGCTATCAGACAAGGCACACTCTCTCCGTGGAAGAGATAGGGGAGCTTATCTCCTTTATAAAAAATATAAAGCCCGATGTTATATGCATGGTGGATAACTGCTACGGTGAGTTCGTGGAAACCATTGAGCCCTCGGATGTGGGTGCGGATATGGTTGTAGGTTCTCTGATAAAGAATCCCGGCGGTGGGCTTGCCCCCATAGGCGGATATATTGCCGGAAAGAAGGAATGCGTAGAGAATGCGGCGTACAGGCTGACTTCACCCGGACTCGGAAAGGAGGTAGGAGCCTCCCTCGGAATCCTTTCCTCCTTCTATCAGGGGCTTTTCCTTGCCCCTACCGTTACCGCATCCGCTTTAAAAAGCGCTGTCTTCGGGGCAAATATATACGAAAAGCTTGGTTTTTCCGTACTTCCGGACAGTACCGAGGAGCGCTATGACATCATACAGGCCATAACCTTCGGTAAGGCTGAGGCTGTTGAAGCCTTCTGTCAGGGTATTCAGGCGGCAGCGCCTGTCGATTCCCATGTTACGCCTATTCCCTGGGATATGCCGGGGTATGACGCGCCTGTTATCATGGCTGCGGGAGCCTTTGTATCCGGCTCCTCCATCGAGCTTTCGGCGGACGGCCCCATAAAGCCGCCCTATGCGGTTTATTTCCAGGGTGGGCTCACCTGGCCTCACGGCAAATTCGGTATTTTAAAATCTTTACAATCCCTTGTGGATAAAGGCATAGTTTTGTGGTAAAATAAAACGATACATGTTTTGGGAAGAAGGAAAGTTTTATGAAAAGGAGCAACTGGCTACTCATATTTTTGCTGATAATCGGATTTCTTGTAGGGAACCTTCTGGGAACCTATTTCGGAAATTCGTTTTTCAGCTATGGAGCGAAATTCGGTCTTGCAAATCCGGTTGAATTAAATCTCGGATTCATCAATCTGGTTTTCGGCATTAATTTCGATATAACCATCGCAGGGGTTATCGGGATTCTTGTCGCATTTCTGATCTACAAATTTACCGTAAGGTAAAAAACGATCCTCTTTGTGTCAAATTCCCGAAGAAGGCTCAAGGAGGTAAAAATGAAGAATAAAACAAATATTTTTGATATGCCCTATGAAAAATTTGTCTTAAACGGTCCGGGAACGCTTACGGACAGCGAGCTTCTTGCCATTATCCTAAGGACGGGTACAAAGGAAGCGAGCGCGGTTGAGGTGGCGAGAGAGGTTTTATCTCTCGGAGAGTATCCGAGGGACGGAATACTCGGATTGTATGATCTCTCCCTTGAGAAACTAAAGAGCGTAAGGGGAATTGGGCAGGTAAAGGCGGTCAAGCTAAAGGCTTTGGCGGAGCTTTCTATGCGTATGCACAAGGCATGCGCCAGGGAGGTATTCTGCGCGGACAAGCCATCATCGGTGGCTGATTATTTTATGGAAGAGTTAAGGCATCTTGAAAAGGAGACGGTCATACTTGCCGGCCTTAATTCAAAATCAAATCTGATCTTCCAGACAAGGCTTTCCGAGGGCAGTGTCAATATGAGTCTGATATCGCCCAGAAATGTTTTCATAGAAGCATTGGAAAGAAGAGCGGTAAATATTATACTCCTGCATAACCATCCGAGCGGCGACCCTACTCCCAGCAGCGCCGACAGGAATCTTACGGAGAGAATAGCCGATATCGGAGAATTGCTGGAGATCCGCCTTCTCGATCATATCGTTATAGGCGACAATAAATACTATAGTTTTAGAGAAAATGGAGATCTTTGCAGATTCTCCTGAAAGGAAATTTATGAGCAACGCATTTGGTATCGATCTCGGAACCAATAATATTAAGATATATTCCATGGCGACCGATGATATTATGGTCCAGAAAAACCTTATAGCGATCCAGAACAAAAATTCCATATTCGCGTACGGTGATTCCGCATACGATATGTATGAAAAGGCTCCCGCCAATTTTGACATCACTTTTCCCATAAATAACGGAGTTATTTCGGATCTTAACAATATGGAGACGCTTATAAAATTTTTTATAAGCGATCTCCAGGGCGGCGTATTAAAGCCTGCGGATTTTGTTGTTGCTGTGCCCACAGATATTACGGATGTTGAGAAAAGAGCCTTTTATGATCTAATAAAAGAGGCCAATGTTAAGGGCAAAAAGATCCTTGTGGCTGATAAGGCGGTTGCGGACGGTCTCGGAATGGGGCTTGATGTTAAAAGCACCCAGGGTATCATGGTGGTTGATGTGGGATATGAAACCACGGAGATCTCCGTGATATCCCTTGGGGGAATTGTTTTAAACAAGCTTTTGAATGTAGGTGGTCTCGCATTTGATGAAAATATCAAAACCCTTGTCAGAAACGATTTCAGGCTTCATATCGGAAATAAATCGGCGGAGTATATCAAGTGTTCGCTTACGGATTTTGAAAAGGCCGGAAAACCTGTTGTGGTCTACGGAAGGGATGTTATGACCGGGCTTCCCGTGGAGAGAGAGATCCCCACAAAGCTTGTGGATGAATCCCTTACCGTGGAGTTTGAGAAGATAGTGGATGCGATCAAGGTTTACCTTGACTTGACACCGCCAGAGCTGTCTGCGGATATATACAAAAACGGAATATACATTACCGGAGGCGCTTCTTCCGTGAATCATCTTACACAGGCGATTGCAGACGGAACCAAGCTTAAAGTAAATATTACCGAAAATCCGATGACAACTGTTGCGGAAGGGCTCGGCAGGATACTTAAAGAGCCTTATTACCAATCAATCGCATATTCGGTTGAAGGGATGAGTAAATGAGTCCTGTAGTCAAACAGAAAAAGGAGAAATTTACTATACCCGGTAAATATCTCCTTTTATTTTTTTCAATAATCTGCATAGTCTTAATGATCATAACCTACGGTACTTCGATTTTCGACAAACCCTTTAACGCCGCTGTGGGTTATGTTATCGTGCCCTTTGAAAGAGGCATCGGTAAGTTCGGAGAATGGCTCGCCAACAGATCGGAGGAATTCAGCGATATTAAAAGCCTTCTTGCCGAGAATTCGGAATTGAAGGATCAGATAGCCAAACTGACCGAGGAAAATGCGATTCTTTCACAGGACAGATATGAGCTCAATTCCCTGAGAACACTGTTTGAACTCAATAATCAGTATGACTCATACAGCAAGGTCGGCGCAAGGATCATTTCCAAAGACAGCGGAAACTGGTTTTCATCCTTCATTATCGACAAAGGTACAAATGAGGGACTTTCAGAAGGGATGAATGTGATCGCAGGAGGCGGTCTTGTAGGCTGTATATCGTCGATCGGACCTAACTGGTCAAGGGTCACCGCAGTCATATCCGATGGTAACCATGTGAGCTGCCAGGTTTTATCCACAGGAAAAACCTTTATAGTATCCGGTGATCTTGAACTAATGAACAGCGATATAATCAGTTTTTCAATGCTTGAAGATGAAGAGAATATCGTTACAGTCGGAGATAAGGTTGTAACCAGCAGGATAAGTGACAAATATCTTCCCGGTATTCTGGTGGGATATATCCAGTTTATTGAAACGGATAACAACAATCTAACAAAGTCCGGATATATTACTCCGGCAGTGGACTTTGAGAATCTTTCAGAAGTCCTTGTCATTACAGATATGAAGAACAACGACTTTTAGTTTATCCGGAGATATCAATGATCAGAAAGCTGGTTATGGTGGTCGGGGCATTTATTCTGTTTTTGCTCCAGAGCTGCGTATTTACACAATTTAATACAGGTGGTATATATCCTAACCTTTTGCTTCTCATTACGAGTATCTATGGGGTTATGCACGGTGAGAGAGCGGGAATCATTACCGGATTTTTGCTTGGTATGATTTTTGATATCTTCTACGGAGATATGATAGGACTTCATGCCCTTATACTTATGTATATCGGTTATCTTAACGGTAAGTTTTGCGGGATATATTATCCGGAGGACATCAAGCTTCCGCTGGGACTTGTATTTTTAAGCAATGTTTCTTATGGTATCCTGACATATATTTTTGAATACCTTATAAGGGGTAGAGTGCATTTCGGCTATTATTTTGTTCACATTATTTTTCCCGAGATACTTTACACGATGCTTATGATGATCGTTATATATCCCCTTATCGTTGTCATATATAACGGCTTTGAGAAAGCCGAAGCTAAGAAAGAGGCCTAATCTTTGTTCAACAGCTTAAGGGAAAGAATAATAAATATTTTTACAAACAGACTTACCATAGTCTGGGTGATGATAGCCCTTCTCGGTGGGGTATTGATATATCGCTGTTACAAGCTGCAGATAATAGAGGGGCAGAGTTATCTTGACAGTTTTGTTCTGAATCAGGAAAAAACCAGGGATATCCCATCAACAAGGGGGAATATTTACGACAGAAACGGAAAGCTCCTTGCATACAATGAACTGGCTTATTCCGTTAAGATAGAGGATACCTTTGAAAGCTCCGGAAGTACAAAAAACAGGGAATTAAACGAGCTGTTATACAATCTTATCACAATGATAGAGAAGAATGATGACAGGATCATTTCGGATTTTAAGATATATCATAACGAGGATGAGGAGTTTACTTTTTCTGTGTCCGGCACCGCACTTAACAGGTTCCTTGCGGATGTTTACGACCATGTTCTCATAAAGGATCTTACAGAGGAGGAGCTTGAGTCGGATCCCGAAACGGTTATGATATATTTAAGCCGGGCAACCGGTAAGGGGTATCATTACGGCATCGGAGAGTACGAGGAGCCGGGGAACAGCAAATCGGAGTGGCATCCCGGTGAGGGATATACCAAGTCGGAGTGGCTAAAGATTGTTAATATCCGTTTTGCCATGAGCCAGACATCCTTCAGAAAATATATCGGAACCACCGTTGCCACGGATGTCAGCGATGAGACCGTCGCGATCATACTGGAAAATTCCGATATCCTCCCGGGTGTTACTATTGACGAGGATACGGTAAGAAGATATGTTGACAGTTCGTATTTTTCACATCTTCTTGGCTATACGGGAAAGATCTCCTCGGAGGAGATGGAAAACCTGAATAATCGTCTTATTGAAGAGGAAAATACCTCCTACACTTATTCCATAAACGATGTTGTGGGTAAGGGCGGTATTGAGAATTCCATGGAGACCAGACTTCAGGGCATCAAGGGATTTGAGAAGGTAATGGTCAACAATACCGGAAAAGTTATATCAGTCCTTGAGCGCCAGGAGGCGGTTCCCGGGGAGGATATTTATCTTACGATAGACAAAGACCTTACCATGGCTGTTTACAATATCGTCGAGCAAAAACTGGCAGGTCTTGTGGCGTCGAAGATAATCAATTCAAAGGAATATGTGCCAAGCGCAAATTCAACAAGCGCAAATATAAAAATTCCGATCTATGATGTTTATTTCGCTGTTATAAACAACAGTATCATAAATATAAAGCATTTTACAAATCCCAACGCGGGAGAGACCGAAAAAGCTGTTTATGAGTCCTTTATCGAATACAAATCCTCTGTATATGAAAGGCTGTATGATGAATTGTACACAAAGAGAACAGCATATAAAAAACTGCCGGCGGAATATCAGGTCTACGAGAGTAATATCGTCAGTCTTTTGTACAGAAACAATATTGTTCTCAGCGATAAAATTGACGAGAATGATCCTACATTCAAGGCATGGACATACGATGAGACCATCAGCCTCGGTGAATACCTGGATTATTGCATTGCGATGAACTGGGTGGATACTTCAAAGCTCTATTTAACCGAAAAATATCCATCATCCTCGGAGGTATTTGATGCTTTATATGAGATCATTATTGATTCCATCGAGGGAAATACCGAGTTTCAGAAAAAGTTTTACAAGTATATGCTCCTTAACGATAAGATTACAGGCAGGCAGATTTGTTTGCTTTTGTATGAACAGGACGCGTGCAACATACCGATAGATGATATTGAAAAGCTGAAAAGCAGCCGTATCACGCCCTATCAGTTTATGATGAACAGGATCACGAATATTGATATTACCCCAGCCCAGCTTGCCCTTGATCCCTGTAACGCCTCGGTGGTCCTTACGAATGTACACACCGGAGAGGTCCTGGCGATGGTATCCTATCCGGGGTATAACAATAATCTCATGGCAAATTCGGTAGATGCGGCATACTATGATAAGCTTACGAACGACAAGGCTTCACCGCTGCTTAATTTCGCTACCCAGTATAAAGCGGCTCCCGGTTCGACATTTAAGATGGTAACCGCCACTGCGGGGCTAATGGAGAGCGTTATAAACTTAAGAGATCCCATAAGATGTACCGGAACCTTTGATGCGATTGACCCTTCCCCTAAATGCTGGAATGTCTGGGGACACGGAAATGAGAATACGCAGACAGCCATAAGAGATTCCTGTAACTATTATTTTTATGAGGTGGGATACAGATTATCCACAAAGAAGGGGATATATAACGACGCGGAGGGTCTTGCCGCATTATCGGAATATGCTGATCTGTATGGTCTGTCTTCAAAATCAGGGGTTGAGATCTCCGAATATGAACCTGATGTCTCAGATAATGATGCGGTCCGTTCGTCCATAGGACAGGGAACAAACAGTTATACTACCGCGCAGCTGGCCCGTTATGTATCGGCCATAGCAAACAGGGGAACGGTTTATGAGCTTACGCTCATAGACCATACTGAAAACTCTTACGGCAGCATTTCGTGGGATAAAGAGCCGGTGGTAAGAAATGTGGTCGATATTCCGGATGAATACTGGGATGTTTTCCATAAGGGCATGAGAGCGGTGGTTGAGAATAAATCGTATTTTAAGGATACCTCCGTTAATATCGCCGGCAAGACCGGAACCGCGCAGCAGTCAACCTCAAGACCAAGCCACGCTCTGTTTATAAGCTTTGCTCCCTATGAAAATCCGGAGGTCGGCATGGCTGTAAGAATACCCTTTGGTTATTCATCCGACTATGCCGCACAGCTTGCGCGGGATGTTTATAATTATTACTTTGATCTTATATCAGAAGAAGATCTTATTGACGGTAAGGCAGATTCGCCGGATGGCGGTATAACTAATGAGCTATAGTCTCGGAAAGGTGATTTATGATAGTTGAGAAGAATCCGGTTGTTATAAGAAGCTTCAAGGACGGTTTAAGGCTTATATTTGATAAAGATTTTTCCTTTGAGGAAATATGCGATGAGATATCAAAAAAGTTTTCCGAAGGAAAGCAGTTTTTCGGTGACAGAGCGGTTGCCATCGCTTTTGACGGAATGCAGTTTACCGAGGCGCAGGAATTACAGATCCTTGGTATAATAAAGGCAAACTGTAGCCTGAATGTTCTTTGTATAATATGTGACGATGATCTCCACAACCAGCATTATCTGAAGGCTGTCAAGCATATGCAGGAGATGGCGAGACCCAGCGATACAGGTCATTTTTACCGGGGGAGTGTTACCGACGGACAAAAGCTTGATTATGACGATGGTATCGTTATTTTAGGGGATGTAAATCCGGGCTGTGTGGTAAACAGCTCCGGAAGCATTATAATCCTCGGCGGTCTCTATGGAGAGGCACATGCAGGCATTGATTTTGAGGATACCGATGCTTTTGTTATAGCGCTTGAGATGAACGGTGAGGCAGTGTCCGTGGGAACTGCCCAGTATAAGCCAAGCGTTAAGCCTAAATGGGGATTTAAAAAGAAGATCGTACCAAAGATTGCGTATGTTAGAGACGGAGAGCTTGTTTTTGAGAATCTGAACAAATCCGTTTTGGAGCAGGTTTATGCCTTTTAAGAAATTCAAGATCAGAGATTATGATTTTAAGTTAATAATTATGGTCGCGCTGATAGCTGTGATAGGTGTTTTTGCCGTGGGAAGCGCGGAGCCGTCACTTTTCAGAAAACAGATGTATGGCGCAATAGCAGGCTTTATTATCATGATAATCCTTTCTTTTATAGATTATCATTTTATACTGAAATTTTACTGGATAATGTATATTGTCAATCTGATTCTGCTTGTGCTTGTGCTTTTTGCCGGTGAATCCTCCAACAACGCGCAGAGATGGCTTAAGATCGGTTCCATCAAGTTTCAGCCCTCGGAGCTGGCGAAAATATTATTGATTTTATTCTTCGCACAGTTTATTATGATATTGGGGGAAAAGTTTAATACTTTTCCTGCTATTATGCTGTGTACAGTCCTTATGGGAGTGCCGATCGTACTGGTTTTAAGACAGCCGGATCTGTCCACGACGATCATTATGACGATCATATTTGCGGCTGTTATGTTTGCCGGAAAATTGAAGTTCCGCATAATCGTTGGTATTCTGGCTGTGATCATACCTGCGGCTGCAATATTTGTATCGATAGCTTTAAGACCCGACAGCGGTCTTCTTAAGGATTATCAGATGGAGCGTCTTTACGCCTTTCAGGATCCTGAAAGCTATCCGGAGATAGTTTACCAGCAGGAAAACTCTGTTACTGCCATCGCCTCGGGGATGCTTGACGGAAAGGGTTATCGCAATAATGAGATCACATCGGTTAAAAACGGCAACTTCCTTGATGAAGACCAGACAGACTTTATCTTTGCGATAATCGGTGAGGAATTCGGATTTAAAGGATCCCTTGTTGTAATCTTGCTGTTGATTTTTATAGCGCTTGAATGTGTTTCTGCCGGACGGATGGCTCCGGATTGTCCGGGGACAGTAATTGGATGCGGAATGGGGGCTCTTATCGGGTTTCAGTCATTTATCAATATTGGTGTCGCAACCTTTATCCTGCCAAACACCGGTTTGCCGCTTCCTTTTGTCAGTTATGGTCTTACTTCACTTTTAACATTGTTTTTTGGTATGGGGATCGTCCTTAATGTAAGGACTCAGGCGAAGAGGGGTACTTCGGCTGATGAATATATTAATTTCGCTAATATATAGCGAGAAAACGGAGGTATTTGGGGTATGAACATTGCGCTTATTGCGCATGACGCAAAAAAGAAGCTAATGCAGAATTTCTGCATTGCTTACAAGGGGATTTTAAGCAAAAACGAGCTTTATGCCACTGCCACAACGGGCAGACTTATAGAGGAGGTAACAAATCTTACCATTCATAAGTCTCTTGCCGGTCATCTGGGTGGTATGCAGCAGATAGGCGCTCTTATTGAATGTAACCAGATAGATATGGTTATCTTTTTGAGGGATCCTGTCAGCGCAAAGTCGCATGAGCCTGATGTCAACATAGTTGTCAGGCTGTGCGATACCAATAATATTCCGCTGGCTACCAATCTTGCCAGCGCAGAGCTTTTGATCAAGTCACTGGAAAGAGGAGATTTGGAATGGCGTGAAATGTACAAATAAAGCGAAAGCCCTGCGTTCCTTTTTTATTGCGGGGTTTTTATCTATTTTTACAATCATTTTATTATCGGGATGTACTTCTGTGCCGATAAGTGCGGAATACGGTTCTCTCAAGCTGGGTTCCTCTTATGATGTAAAGCCTGATATCGGTGTTAAGGCAGAGCCTTATTCAGCCGGGCTTTGTATAATCACTTCCGATGTCTTCGGGGATGGGGAGCTTGATCTGGAAGACTGCGAGAGTGCTCTTCTTATTGATTTAAACAATAAAGAAGCTGTATACGCAAAGAATGTTTATGAGCGGCTTTATCCGGCGAGCCTTACGAAAATAATGACTGCGCTTATCGCGATAAAATACGGACAGCCGGATATGGTACTTACAGCTTCGGAGAATGTAAGAGTGGATGAGGCGGGAGCTCAGCTTGCGGGGATAGATCCGGGAGATTCGATGACTTTATCCCAGGCTTTAAGGATACTTCTTCTGTATTCCGCGAATGATGTTGCCCAGCTTATTGCTGAGAATATCGGTGGTACGATAGATGAATTTGTCTATATGATGAATGATGAGGCAATCAGGCTGGGGGCTACGGGAACTCATTTTGTGAATGCCAACGGACTTACTGATTCGGCTCATTATACGACTGCTTACGATCTTTATCTTATTTTTAACGAATGCGTAAAATATGATGAATTTAATGAGATAATCCAGCTCCAGTCCTATGACGCTGTTTATAGTGATAAGAAAGGCCGTGAGGTGTCTCTGTCATTTAAAAACACCAATGGTTATATAAACGGTTCCTATGATCCGCCTGCAAATGTCATTGTTCTTGGCGGAAAGACCGGAACGACCACTGCCGCAGGTCACTGTCTTATACTTCTGTCGAAGGATATAAACGGGAATCCTTTTGTTTCGGTTGTTCTTAAATCAGATACGACAGATGGGCTTTACAAAAGTATGAACAGTCTTCTGGAACTTGAAAATAAATGATAGTTGGGATTTAGTTTTGGCTACTGAAAATGTTGAGAACGGAAATGTTTATCGTTTCCGCAAAAAAAGAAAAATAAACCTGACTTTGATATTGTTTGTCCTGATCCTTATTTATGTTGTCATTGTCGGAATAATCTACCTTCGCAAAACCCACACTGTAAGGTACGAGGTTGTGGAAGGCTCCCTTGCAAGCAATACGATATACAGAGGAATCGTTTTAAGGGACGAGATACTTGTAAGCAATGATATTCCCGGATATGTAAATTATCTGGCAAGGGAAGGTCAGAGGATCGCTGTGGGTGATCTGGTTTATACTGTTGACGAGACAGGTACACTAAACGAATATCTCGAGGCGCAGTCTCTCGGTGAGAATACACTTACGGATAAAGAATTATCTGACTTCAGGACTGATATTATAAACTATATCCACGGATATGACGCGGCAGATTTTGAAGATGTTTATAATTTCAAGTATACTCTTAAAAATACTGTTTTAAAGCTTGCAAATACAAAGCTTTTAAATAATATGGCCAATGCTTCCGATACATCGGCAGGCGTAAGCCTGAAGTATTGTTATGCGCAGAATACGGGTATTATCTCTTACTGGTATGACGGGTATGAGGATCTTTTACCGGAGATGCTGAACAAATCCATTTTTGATGAAAGGGAATACGGGAGGACCCAGCTTCTTTCAAACCAATTAAGGGGTACGGGAGAGAATGTATATAAAATAAATCTCGGCGAAGACTGGTCCATCGTTTTTCCGGTAGAAGAAGCTTTAGGTGAGGAACTGCTTGAGGAGGAATATATTCTCGTCAAGTTTTTAAAAAACCAGAATGAGTCCTGGGGTAAAGTCGATCTTATAAGGAATGACGACGGTACATACCTGCAATTGTCCTTTACAAATTCTCTTGTAAGCTTTGTGGATGAACGCTTTATGGATATAGAGCTTAAACTGGGTGAGGAAACAGGTCTTAAGATCCCGGTATCCTCCATCGCCGAGAAGGAGTTTTTCCTTATAGATCAGAATTATGTCACGGAGAATGCCAACAACTCCTATACGGTTTTAATGCAGGTATACGGGGAGGACGGTTCCAAGACCAAGAGCGCCGTAAGCCTTGAAGTATATTATTATAATGAGGACCTTGGGGTTTATTATGTCGATGATACGGTTTTGAGTTCCGGAGATGTATTGTTCGGAAATGATGAGTCCACCTTTGTAGTCCGGGATAAGGGGTCTCTTATTGGTGTGTATAATATAAACAAAGGATATGCCGACTTTAAACAGATTACCATACTGTATCAGAATGATGAGTATGCCATCGTTAAATCCAATTCCGCATACGGGCTTAGATTTTATGATTACATTGCCCTTGATGCTGATTCGATCTCCGATGACCAGTTTATAAGTCAGTCTAAATAGGAAAAATGGTTGCCGAGAATTATAAAAGAATATTAAATGATATTTCAGATGTATGCAAAAATACAGGTAGAGAACCGGGCAGTGTCAGACTTATAGCAGTAAGTAAGACAAAGCCGGTGGAGGACCTTATGGAGGCATATAACGCCGGAGCAAGAGATTTCGGGGAAAATTACGTTCAGGAGCTTTCGGAAAAGATCCCTCAAATGCCGGAGGACGTAAGATGGCACATGATCGGTCATCTTCAGCGCAATAAGGTCAAATATCTTATAGGAAAGGTATTCCTTATACATAGCGTTGACTCCCTCAGGCTTGCGGAGGAGATAAGTAAGGAATCCGTTAAGGCGGGAGTTACTACGAATATCCTTCTTGAGGTAAATGCCTCCGGAGAGGACAGCAAGTGGGGCGGCAGCCTTGATGAAACCATAGAACTTGTAGGAAAGGCCGCAAAGCTTCCCGGAATAGCCATAAAGGGGCTTATGACGGTTGCTCCGTATACCGAAAATGCCGAGGATAACAGAAAGTATTTTCGTGCTTTAAAGCAATTGTCTGTTGACATCGAGGGCAGGTTCGAAGATAATATTTCTATGGATGCCCTGTCGATGGGAATGACGGGTGATTACCGTGTAGCCATTGAAGAGGGGGCAACCTATATAAGAGTCGGGACTGCCATATTCGGAGCCAGAGATTACAGTAATAATTAAAATAATAATATATATAACTATGCCGGAGGATAAAATGGGAAAGTTCGATAGTATTATGAATGTTTTTAAAATGAACAGTGACGATGATGACGATTATGATGATTATGACGGATACGAGGACTATGAACAGGATTCTAAGGCTGCAAGAAAAGCGGAAAGCGTTCAGGAAACTGCTCCGGAAAAGAAAAGAAGTTTTCTGGGACCTGTATCTTCGAAAAATTCTTCATCAAAGAAAGGCTCTGCTATGAACAATATGGAAGTATGTGTTATTAAACCGGGTACATTTGAAGAAGCTTTGCAGATTGCGGATGCTCTTCTTGAAGGCAGAAGTGTGGTTTTGAACCTCGAAGGAATAAACAGCCAGCTTGCACAGAGGATCGTTGACTTTGTTACCGGTGTATGTTATTCACTTAAAGCCCATTTTGAGTCCATCTCGAAGTTTGTATTTGTTATTACCCCTGAGGCTGTTTATATTTCAGGCGCTACGCAGGATTCGGGCCTTGGCGTGGGCAGAGATTTTGAATCATGACGGATCCTTCGGATATTAGTAAAAGTAAACGGATCTGTTTATTATTATATTGACGGGAGAGCTCTCTTTGGGAGTTCTCTCTTTTTACGCAAAAGTTTAAAAAAGGTATTGACAGAAAGTAAAGGAATATATTATGTCTGAAAGAATGACAGTAAACTACAGCAACAAGCCTTGTTATGATATCATCTTTACAAACAGTTTTGAGGAACTGATCCCGGAGCTTCAGAGTATGGGGGCACTGAACAGGAAATTCTGTATCGTAACAGATTCCAATGTGGATCCTCTGTATTCCGATATTTTAATGAAGGAATTTGAGGGGAACTGTGTAAAGATTGTAAAATATGTTATACCTGCGGGGGAGGAGAATAAGAACCTTGATAATATCCGGCTCTTATACAAGTTTCTCATCGAAGAGCATTTTGACAGAAAGGACTGCCTTCTTGCGGTTGGAGGCGGTGTTATCGGGGATATGACGGGGTACTGCGCCGCAACATATCTTCGCGGTATCGATTTTATCCAGATACCTACAACGCTCCTTGCCCAGACCGACAGCTCCATAGGCGGAAAAACCGGTGTGGATTTTGACGGCTATAAAAATATGGTGGGAGCATTTAAAATGCCACGCCTTGTATATATGAATATTTCCACACTAAAGACCCTGCCCGACCGCCAGTATTTCTCCGGCTTCGCTGAGGTTATGAAGCACGGGCTGATAAAGGATGAGATATTTTATTCCTGGCTTATCGATAAGCTTTATGAGATATGTGAGAAGGACGAAGCCACCCTTGAAGAGATGATCATGAGAAGCTGCGATATCAAGCGCAAGGTGGTTGAAAAGGATCCCACCGAGCAGGGAGAGAGAGCTCTCCTTAATTTCGGACATACTCTGGGACACGCCATAGAAAAGTATATGAACTTTGAGCTTCTTCACGGAGAATGCGTTTCCCTCGGGATTGTATGCGCGGCTTTTATTTCATGGAAAAAGGAGCTCCTTACAAAAGACGAATACTACGAGATTAGGGATATGCTTGTTCCCTTCAATCTGCCTATCTCCATTGACAAGCTTGATCTCAAGGGGGTTCTTGAACTTACAAAGTCTGATAAGAAGATGGAGAACGGAACCATAAAATTTGTTCTTCTTAAAAAGATCGGTAAGGCAGTGATCGATAAGACAGTTACGGATTCCGAGATGCTTGCCGCCCTTGACGAAATAAATTTTGATGAAGAAAACGGAAACTGATCCGACTGGAGTCTACAGGAGTTTTATAATGGAAAAGAAATCGACCTATTACAAAGCAATTATTTTTTTTATCGATGCGATCATACTTGCGGTTCTTATTGCGGCAGATCAGTTTATTAAGCATCTCGTTGTTTTGAAGCTTAAAGATAATCCTGCCTATGTTCTTATTCCGGATGTATTGGAATTCGATTATCTTGAAAATACAGGCTCCGCCTTCGGAATGCTCCAAAACCAGAAAATATTTATTCTCCTTGTGGGATTTATTTTTATGGCGGTTATTTTGTTTTTGATGTTTAAGCTGCCCGCAAAGCGCAAATTTATTGCCGCCCATATATTTTTTTCCATGGTTATTGCGGGAGGTATAGGTAATATGATCGACAGGTTCCGCCTTGACCATGTTATTGATTTTATAAGCTTCGTGCTTATACATTTTCCTGTTTTTAATTTTGCCGACTGCTGCGTGGTTTTAGGTGTTGTGGGACTGTTTATCTGTTTTCTGTTTGTATACAAGGAGAGCGATCTTGAATTTCTTAAGTTTAAACAGAACAGATACAGGGATATGGATAACTGATGAGATTTGTCTGCGAAGAAGATTTTGAGGGTGAACGGATAGATAAATTCATACCGGCCGTGTGCGGAGATGTTTCAAGGTCATACATAGCCAGGCTTATCAAGGAGGGACTCGTCCTCGTTAATCAAAGATGCGTTAAGGCAAGCTATTCTCTTAATGAGGGGGATGAGGTGGTTTTTGAACTGCCGGAAGCGGAAGAGCCATCTATCACCCCGGAGGATATACCTCTGGATATTCTCTACGAGGACGATGATGTCATAGTCGTAAACAAACCAAAGGGGATGGTTGTACACCCTTCACCGGGGCATTTCTCCGGTACTCTTGTTAATGCTCTTATGTTTCATTGCGGGGGTTCTCTTTCCGGAATAAACGGGGTTCTGCGCCCCGGGATCGTCCACAGGATAGACATGAACACCACCGGGTCCGTTATCGTATGCAAAAACGACCTTGCCCACAATTCTATAGCGCAACAGCTCAAGGAGCATTCAATAAAAAGACTCTATCATGCTATCGTTGTTGGGTGGCTTAAAGAGGATGAGGGGACTGTAGAGGGACCCATAGGAAGAAATCCTTCGGACAGAAAAAAGATGGCCGTTGTTTTAAGCGGAAAAAATGCGGTTACGCATTACAGGGTACTGGAGAGATTTGAAAAAAACAATCAGAAATACTCTTATGTGGAATGCCGTCTCGAAACCGGACGCACCCACCAGATCCGTGTTCATATGGCTTACATCGGTTATCCTCTCCTGGGGGATGATGTTTACGGCAGCAATAAATCGCCCTTTAAGCTTCAGGGACAGTGCCTCCACGCTAAAATTCTCGGATTTATCCACCCAAAGACAGGAGAGTATATAGAGACGGATGCGCCCCTTCCGGACTATTTTACGCATCTGCTTGAAATACTTCGATAAAAATCCGTCTTTAAATGTTTTTTAAGTATATATTATTAAATTGTCAAATATATCCGCTAAATTGTCTATAAATTACAAAAATTTCTTTCTTTTAATTGATAATTTAGTGAATCTGTCTTATAATACAAACAGGGGTAATCGTTGCAGAAAGGCAGGTATTTATATGGATACGATCATTACTATAGGAAGACAGTTCGGCTCTGAAGGAAGAGAGATCGGCGAAAAGCTTGCGGAAAATCTCGGGGTTCCTTTTTATGATAAGGAGCTTCTTACAAGAGCGGCAAAGGAGAGCGGTTTTTGCGAGGAAATGCTCCAGAACCACGATGAGAGACCTACAAATTCATTCCTTTATAATCTTGTAATGGATACTTATTCCTTCGGTTATAATTCGGCTTCTTATTCAGATATGCCCATCAGCCACAAGGTTTTTCTCGCACAGTTTGATGCAATAAAAAAGATTGCTGAGGAGGGACCCTGCGTTATCGTCGGAAGATGTGCGGATTACGCGCTTAACGATAATCCCAATGTGGTCAAACTCTTTATTTTCGGTGACGATGATGTAAAGGTAAAGCATATCATGAAGCGCTTTGACCTCGATGAGAAAAAAGCCCGGGATATGATGGTAAAGAAGGACAAGCAGCGCCAGAGCTATTATAATTATTATACCTCGAAGAAATGGGGCAGAAGCGATTCCTACGATCTTTGCATCAATTCCAGCAAGCTTGGTGTGGAAGGCTGTGTAAAGCTTATTTCACAGTATGTGGAGGATTTTGAGGCTTTCAAAAATAAGTAAAAAATAATATATATTTTTGTAAGAAATCTACAAATTTTTATTGACATAATAAGGCACCTCTGTTATGATATTCGAGTATGCCGCTTAATGAGGTAGAAGTGTGTCCCTTTGAGGATGCCACCGTAGTTAGCGATAATAGGCCTTGGGATTAATTTATTAGTCTTGTGCATACTTCATGGCCATATCATGAAAAGGAGGTGCCTAATTATGTACGCAATTATTGCAACAGGCGGAAAACAGTATAAGGTTTCAGAGGGTGATCTTGTTAAGATCGAGAAGATCGATGCCGCTGAAGGTGATACTGTTTCTTTAGATTGTATCGCAGTAAATGACGGTAAGCTTGTTGTCGGCTCTGACGCAGCAAATGCCAAGGTTTCTGCTACCGTAGTAGAGCAGGGACGCGGCAAGAAGGTTGTTGTATACAAGTACAAGAGAAAGACCGGCTATCACAAGAAGAACGGTCACAGACAGCCTTACACTCAGGTTAAGATCGACAAGATCGAGGCTTAAGAATGACAACAGTCACTTTTGAAAAGGACGCGGAGGGACGATACAGGGCATTTACCTGTTTCGGACACGCGGGTTTTGCAAAGAAAAGATTCGGTAAATATGAGCCGGATATTTTATGCGCCGCCATTTCAGCCCTGACCGCTAACACGGTCAACGGTCTCTCGGAGATCGCGGGCGAAGCGGTAACCGTTACTGAAAACGAGGCGGACGGTTTTTTAAGATGTGTGATAGAATCCGATCTTAAAGAAGCCTCGGTACTTCTTATGGATGCCTATGTTTTATCCCTTACGGAGTACAGCAAACAGTACGGAAAGTATTTAACAGTAAACTTTAAGGAGGTATAATAAAATGCTGAATTTAAGCCTTCAGTTTTTCGCTCATAAAAAGGGTGTTGGTTCAACCAAGAACGGCAGAGATTCCGAGTCCAAGAGACTTGGCGCTAAGCGTGCCGACGGTCAGTTTGTAAAGGCCGGAAATATTCTTTACAGGCAGCGCGGAACCAAGATTCACCCCGGTATTAATGTCGGAATCGGCGGAGATGATACTCTTTTTGCTCTTACTGACGGAGTTCTTCGTTTTGAGAGAAAGGGTAGGGATAAGAAGCAGGCCAGCGTTTATCCCGTAGAGCAGTAAGTTAATCATTTAAGTTACTCAGGACTCCAGACATATACTGTTTGGAGTTCTTTTTTTGAAATTGCGGCATCTGGTTTGCCGGGAGGATTTATGTTTGCTGACAGAGCAAAAATTGTTATAATCAGCGGTAAGGGTGGAGACGGACATGTTTCCTTCAGACGCGAAAAATATGTGACCAACGGCGGACCTGACGGGGGAGACGGCGGGCATGGAGGAGATGTTATCTTCAAGATTGATGAGGGTTTAAATACCCTTGTTGATTACAGACATGTCCGCAAGTACAAGGCAGAAAACGGCGAAGACGGCGGTAAAAAGAATTGCCGTGGCAAAGACGGAAACGATATAATCCTTAAGGTGCCGCAGGGAACTGTCGTTAAGGACGCCGCTTCCGGCAAGGTTATTGTGGATATGTCGGGTAATACAAAGGAATACACCGTTCTTAAGGGCGGAAGAGGCGGAAAAGGCAATCAGCATTACGCGACTTCCACCATGCAGGCTCCCAAGTATGCCCAGCCCGGCCAGGAGGCAAAGGAGCTTGAGGTTTTGCTTGAACTTAAGGTTATAGCGGATGTGGGGCTTGTAGGGTTCCCGAATGTGGGTAAATCCACCTTTCTTTCCCGAGTTACAAACGCAAAGCCAAAGATCGCAAATTACCATTTTACCACGCTCAATCCCAACCTGGGGGTCGTGGATCTTGATGAGAGGGGCTTTGTTATTGCCGATATCCCTGGACTTATCGAGGGTGCCTCGGAGGGCGTAGGTCTTGGTCATGAATTTTTGAGACATATTGAGAGAACAAGACTCCTTGTGCATATAGTTGACGCAGCCGGTACAGAGGGGAGAGACCCCGTAAGCGATATTAAAGCGATAAACGCGGAGCTTGAAAAATATAACGCCGATATCGCCAAAAGACCGCAGATCATAGCGGCCAATAAAATCGATGTACTCGGTGAGGACGGGGCTGATAATTTAAAAAGGATCAGAGAGGAATTTGAGGATTCTTTAGGGATTCCGGTATATGAAATCTCGGCAGTTACCGGTCAGGGAGTAAAGGAGCTTTTGTACGCAATCGCCGATAAGCTTGAGACGATCGGTGGCGAACCCGCTGTTTTCGAACAGGAATTTGACCCTGAGGTCGCTCTTGCGATTTCCGATGAGCCCTATACAATTTATTATGATGATGAGGAAGATGAGTATGTCATAGAAGGTCCCAGGATCGAAAGGATGCTCGGATATACAAATCTTGAATCGGAAAAGGGCTTTGCATTCTTCCAGAATTTCCTTAAGGACCAGGGAATGTTGGAACAGTTGGAGGCTTTGGGGATCAAGGACGGCGATACCGTAAGGATGTACGGACATTCCTTTGATTATTATAAATAGGCAGGTTTTGTATAATTGGTAAGCCTGTTTTAATTACGGATTTTTGCTATAGTTATTTTTTCGATATATATTTTTTTGAGATGATTTATTTGATATGAGGTTAAAAAATGGCAGATCTTACAAGTAAACAAAGAGCATATTTAAAGAGCCTTGCAAGTAATCTTAACCCTTCCTTCCAGATTGGGAAGGGCAGTGTTACCCCCGAAATGATCTCTGCTATAAGCGAGTGTTTTAATAATAATGAGCTTGTAAAGCTTAATGTCCTTAAAAACTGTGATGACGATGCAAAAGAGATCGCGGTGGTTATAGCGGAAAGAACAAGGTCAATCCTTGTACAGGTTATCGGTAAAAAGATCGTTCTTTATAAGCCGTTTAAAGAAAACCAGAAGATAAAGCTTCCATAATTTCCCGGTTTTCTTGCATTGTATTTTTTGAGGCTGATAATATGGAATTAAAAAAGATCAGAAAGCTTTTGGAAAATGAGCTGGATCAGAAAAGATACGAACATACTTTAGGGGTTGAATATACAGCAGCCGCACTTGCCATGGCACACGGGGAATCCGTGGAAAAAGCTGTCTATGCCGGGCTTTTGCACGATTGCGCAAAGGGTATCGACGACGATAAAAAAATCCTTCTCTGTGAAAAATACGGTCTGCCGGTAAGCGACATAGAAAGAGCCAATCCGGGACTATTACACGCTAAGCTCGGAGCTTACCTTGCGGAGCATGAGTATGGGGTGACCGACGGGGATATTCTTAATGCGATAGAGTGGC
>JAFVCL010000061.1 GCA_017479285.1 Lachnospiraceae bacterium | reverse complement strand
TCTGCGGCGGTACACATGTTTCCTCAACCGGAGAGATAATGAGCTTTAAGATTCTTTCGGAAAGCGGCGTTGCAGCCGGAACGAGAAGGATCGAGGCCATAACCGGAACAAATGTAAACGAGTATTTCGCAAAGCTCGAGAAGGAGATCGAGGAGGCTGCAAAGCTTGTCAAGGCCACTCCCGCAACCTTGCTTGAGAAACTCGAGAAGCTTAATGCGGAATTAAAAGAACTCAAGAGCGAAAATGAGTCGTTAAAGTCCAAGGCCGCAAAGGACGCCCTCGGGGATGTTATGGATAAGGTCTGCGAGGTTAAGGGCGTTAAGATGCTTGCAACAAGCGTATCCGGCGTTGATATGAACGGACTCAGGGATCTGGGGGATCAGTTAAAGTCAAAGCTCGGCGACGGGGTTGTTGTCCTTCTTTCGGAATGTGAGGGCAAGGTAAATATGGTTGCCATGGCAACCGAGGGAGCAGTTTCAAAGGGAGCACACGCAGGAAACCTCATAAAGGGAATTGCGGCACTTGTCGGAGGCGGAGGCGGCGGACGCCCCAATATGGCACAGGCGGGCGGAAAGAACCCTGCAGGTATTACCGCGGCTATAACCGAGGCAGCTAAGGTTCTCGAAGGTCAGCTGTAGAAGTTCAGGGCATTTCGCAAACGAAGTTTTGGTTTGATTTTAGGCATACAGGGGATATGAATTTATATTCCCTGATCCATGGAGAGTAAAATATGGTTTACAGGATTCTTTATAACGGTAAAGCGGGAAGCGGCCACGGCCTCGACAGCGCAAAGAAGATCGAGAGCGTTCTTCAGGACGGGACAATGCAGTATGTGGATGTGACTTCCATAGACAGCTACGATGATTATATGAGCTCCCTGCCGGAGGATACAAGGGTCATACTTACCGGAGGAGACGGTACGCTTAATTATTATGTAAACCATACCACGGAGGCGACCAGGGATATTCCTCTTGATTATTTTGCCACCGGCACGGGAAATGATTTCCTCCGGGATATCGGTGTTTCCCAGGGGGAGATCGTGAAGGATGTAAACAGATTTTTCAAGAATCTCCCCACAGTTACCGTAGGCGGTAAGTCATACAAGTTCTTAAACGGAGTGGGCTACGGTATCGACGGATACTGCTGCGAGATAGGGGATATTCAAAGAGCAAAGTCGGATAAACCGGTTAATTATACCGGTATCGCCATAAAAGGGATCCTGTTCCATTTCAGACCCGTACAGGCAACTGTGGATATTGACGGAAACAGATTTTTTGTGGAGAAGACCTGGCTTGTTCCCACTATGAAGGGGCGCTTTTACGGCGGCGGCATGATGGCCTGCCCGGAACAGGACAGAATGGCGCAGGATCGCAAGGTTTCCGTGATGACCTACAAAACCGGTTTTCCCTTGAAGGCGCTTATCGTATTTCCCAATATTTTCAAGGGCGAACACATTAAGAACAAAAAGGTGGTTTCCATCTACACCGGAAACAAGATAAGGGTGTCCTTTGACAGACCCTGCGCACTTCAGATAGACGGAGAGACGGTTCTTAATGTCAGCGAGTATGAAGTTACCACCTGATGAACAGGCTTTTTTCATAAGCGGTCACTACTTGATGAAAATCGCATAAAATGATACAATTATTCAATAGCGATAAAAATTTAACAAAGATATGACAGAAAGGTTTAGGAGTTTTTATGTCAGGACATTCAAAATTTGCCAATATTAAGCACAAGAAAGAAAAGAATGACGCTGCAAAGGGTAAGATTTTTACCATTATAGGCCGTGAGATCGCGGTTGCAGTTAAAGAGGGCGGCCCCGACCCGAACAATAATTTTAAGCTTGCCACCGTTATCGCAAAAGCAAAGGCAAACAATATGCCCAACGATACCATCGACAGAGGCATCAAGAAGGCAGCCGGTGAGGGCAGCGGTGTCAATTACGAATATGTAACCTACGAGGGATACGGACCTAACGGAATCGCGATTATCGTGGATGCGCTTACCGACAACAAGAATCGCACAGCGGCAAATGTAAGAAACGCATTTACAAAGGGCGGCGGAAATGTCGGAACCCAGGGCTGCGTGTCTTATATGTTCGATAAGAAAGGTCAGATCATTATCGACAAGGAAGAGTGCGATATGGGTGAGGATGACCTGATGATGCTGGCACTTGACTCCGGAGCCGAGGATTTCAGCGCGGAGGAGGACAGCTACGAGGTGCTTACCGACGCTGATGAGAAGGTCTTTGAGGCTGTAAGAAAAGCTCTTGAGGATGCGAAGGTTCCGATGCTCAGCGCCGAGATAACCATGATACCTCAGAATTATGTATCTCTTACCGATGATGATGCTGTGAAAAATCTTCAGAGAACTTTGGATCTTCTTGACGATGACGATGATGTACAGGCAGTATATCACAATTGGGACGAGTAATATGTAAAATACGGCACCATATCTGGTTATACGGACATGGTGCTGGCTTTGTGTTTACGGATGAGTTAAAAAAGTAGGTTGAGGGAGTTTTTATGGACAAACTTGGGATAGTTGTACCCTGTTATAATGAGGAGGAGGTTTTCCCACTTTCAGAGCCTGCGCTGAGGGGCGTGCTCGATGACCTTGTTGCCAAGGGAAAGATAGCGCCGGACAGCTTTGTTATGTTCGTTAACGACGGAAGCAGGGATGCCACATGGGAGCTTATAGAGGCGGCTCACGAGGCACATCCGGTTCAGGTTTACGGCGTTAAGCTTGCAGGGAATGTGGGACATCAGTATGCGCTTACCGCTGGGCTTCTTACGGCAATGAATCTTTGTGATGTTACCGTTTCCATCGATGCGGATCTGCAGGATGACGTTAAGGTCATCGAGGAGATGATCGACAAGTACCACGAGGGCTGCGATATCGTATACGGCGTCAGATCAGACAGAGCGACTGACAGCTTTTTCAAGCGCACTACAGCCCAGAGCTTTTACAGGCTTATGGCAGGCATGGGGGTAAAGACAGTATATAACCATGCGGATTTCAGGCTCATGAGCAAAAGAGCGGTGGAGCAGTTTTCAAAGTACCAGGAGACTAATCTCTTTATCCGCGGGATCGTTCCGACCCTTGGATACAAGACTGATAGTGTATATTACCAAAGACTCGAGAGAGCCGCGGGAGTTTCCAAATATCCGCTCAGCAAGATGCTGGCGCTTGCCTTTAACGGTATTTCTTCTTTCAGCATTAAGCCCATAAGCCTTATACTCGGGGCGGGCTTTGTAATGATACTTGTTGCCATTGCGGCGGCTGTTTACGCGATAGTTTCCTATTGCGTCGGAGTCACTGTTCCCGGCTGGACTTCGCTTATGCTCTCCATCTGGTTCATAGGTGGACTTCAGCTTCTGGCAATCGGACTTGTAGGACAGTATATCGGCAAGATTTATATTGAAGTTAAACACAGACCTCGTTATAACATTGAGAAGGTGTTATCGGATGAGAGTGGAAAAAACTAAATTCAGCACTGCAGTATGGGTATTATATGGTATAGCTGTACTTTTCTTTTCGGCGAATGTATTTAAGCGTGCATTTACCGGATTTTTAATGCCGGATTATTACGGGTATATTGCTCTTGCAATCGTCCTTGGGCTTACGATTCTGCTTACCGCCCTCGGAAGAAAAAAAGGAAAGACAGTAAATACCGGCGTGATAACGATAATTCTTTCAGTGCTGTTTATTGCGGGGGGTATATTTTTACGGATCCGGAATCTTTGGGATGCCGGGGCGGTAAAGGCTTTGACGGACTGGTCACAGATACCCTTTTATCCCACGGAGCTTTCCGGAGGAGCGGGTATTTCCGGCAGTTTTTTTGCCGCACTGCTTGAATTTGTGTTTTTTGTTTTTGGCAATTTCGGCGAGACCATTATTATTGTTAACACCGTTCTTTCGGTGGTTGCCGCAGTGTGTTTGTTTTTCGCGTCCAGAAGGCTTGGGGGAAATTTTTCCTCCGCTGCCGTAACGGGATTTTTTATGCTGTCGCCCTTTTCGGTGGAGGCATGCCGCACCGGGGGAGCAGAGATACTCGTTCTTGTTTTTGAGTCGATAGCATTATTGTTTGTTGCGGATTTTATTATGGGTGAGAGACAAAAATTTGTCTCCGCCCTGTTTACCGGTGTGTTTATCGGAGTTTGCGTTTCGATGGATATTACCGCCTTGTCCCTGCTTCTTTGTATGCCCATGTTTTTTATATGTCTCGGGCTTACACCTAAGAAAGAGAACAGATTACCCGCAGGGAAGCTTGTGGGATGCTTTGGCATCCTTGTAATATCCATGGTCATTGGATACGCTTTTTCGCTGTTTTTATTTACAGGTATTACAAATACGGACTTTTTTGAGGTGTTTACCGCTTTTCCGGATAGGTTTGTTTTGTTCGGAAATAACTGCCCGGTCGATCAGAATACAGATCTTATAAGCGCATTTTTACTTTCTGTTTTGCTTATTTTAGGTATACCGGCAGGCTTTTTCCAGAAAGGAAAGGATCCCGGGAGCAGCATTGCGCTTATCATGACTGGAGCACTTGCGGCATTTACATGCGGGTTTTCCGAGCTTATTGATGCAAAAGGTCTGTATGTATTTGTGCTTTTGGCAATGCTGGCGGGAAATACCACTGATAATCTTACATACAGAGAAGTGCCGGTAAAGGTATTGAATATAAAATCCACCGGTTCGGAGACCACGGGCGTAAACAAGCCGGAAAATCCGGTGTCCGAATCCGGGGAAAAAGAAGATAAATTGGGAACGGGTACAGTGAAAAAGCTGGACAACCCCCTTCCGGTACCGGAGCATAAGTCCAGAGACAAGGTGGATTATGATTATTATGTTCCGGAAAATGCAGATTATGATTATTAGAATGTGAGGCTGATCTTGTGGCTGCATCAGTAAATAATAATAACAGAAGAAGACCACAGGGGAACAGGAACCCTAGAAGGGAAACCCCTGTAGAGGAGGCTCTTCGTGAGGAGAAAGAAAGGGAAATGAAGATCGAGATCGGCACGATAGTATTCGTGGCGGTTCAGCTTTTGTTATTTCTCTGTAATTTTCATATTATCGGTGCTTTTGGCGAAGCGGTAAGCGGATTCATGTTCGGTGTGTTCGGACTTCTGAATTATATCACGCCCATAGTCCTTACCATAGGGCTGTTCTTTTACCGTGCCAACAAAGGAAACAAAAATGCGATGAAAAAATTAGCCGCTTCCACAGGGCTGTATTTTCTGATCGCTATCATCTGTGATATGGCTTCAAAAACTGCAGTGGGTATGGAAAGCTACAGCTTTACCGCTCTTTTCGTGCTCGGTAAGGAGGGCAGATGCGGGGGAGGACTTGTATCCGGAAGCATTGCATATCTTATAAAGTCATGGCTCGGAAATGTGGGGCTTGTACTCCTTCTGATCCTCGGTATAATAATATGCCTTATCCTTCTGACCGAGAGATCCTTTATCAATATGGTAAAGAACAAGGGGCTTGAGCTTATAGATAGAGGCAGGGATTATCGCGAGGAAAGAAGAGTACAGCGCGAGATCGAACAGCGTGAGCAGGCGGCGCGTCTTGAAGACAAGAGGTCTTTTGAGGAACAGCAGGATATAGAACCCGAACGGGCTCTGAATATGAGAGATAAGCTTAAGAATTCTGCAAATCTCCCGGAACATATCGTTGAAAGAACTCCGGCTCCTTTTGCTCCGGCTGTGGAGAACCCTGTGGAAATACAGCAGGATTCGTATAAGCCTACTGTAAGAGAGAGCCTCCGGGATAAATGGAATGCCTCCAGGGAAAAACGTGCAGAAGACAGAAAGCTTTCTCAGGAAGCAAAAGAAAATGATTCCATTCTCCAGGTTGTGGATAATAACAGTTATTATAACAATGTGTATTATAGCAATTGTTATTCACAGGAAATGCATGAGATAACCTGTGATGAAAAAACGGCTGTTTCAGACTACTATCAGGACGAAAACACGGCTGTTTCAGACTACTATCAGGACGAAAACACTGAAAGTTATGTTTACGGAAAAGATCCGGAACAGTCCCATAGCCCCATAGATCCAAGGCTTCAAAGAGGCGATACCATCGTCGATATGTACGGAAGACCTGTTTTTAATTTCGAGAAACAGGAGCTCCGTTCGGAACACAATGTCGTTGTAAAAGATGAATTTTCTGCCATCCCCGGGGAGACGGGTGACTCCGGAGAGGTGTTTGAAAACGACGAAAGCATACTCGAAAACGGCACGGATGATGTACTGGGAACATACGAAAGAAATATGCGTAAAAGAGCCGAGGATATTTCAAATGCTCCGCAGTATACGGAAAATCCTTCGCAGACAGACGGTAATGTTTCGCAGTCGGTTGACGATACTTTGGTTGCAGCCGGAATCGAAGATACCGCTGATACAGAACCGGATGTAAGGAAAGTCATTACACCCGTTGAAAGAAAAAGACCACGGGCGGATGTTCCGAAGGATAAAGAGCAATCAGGCAGCATTTTTGACAGTCCCTTAAGCGCACTGAAAGAGGAACAGCATCCGGAGCCCGGTCATAATATAAAGGCCGAAAAGTCTTACGGGCAGACTGTCGGGAAGTCTAATAACGATAAGTGGAATACAGGTCAAAGACCGGGAAAAACTTATAATTTCCCGCCTCTTAATCTTCTTAAAAAGGGAGTAAGGGGAAACGGGGCAGATGAGCTTGAACTGGAGGAGACAAAGCGAAATCTCCAGCAGACTCTTCACAGCTTCGGAGTAAATGTTGAAATAACCGAGGCTGTACAGGGCCCCTCGGTCACAAGATATGAGATGACACTCGAGCCGGGCACAAAGGTTTCAAAGATACTTGGGCTTTCGGATGATATTAAGCTCAGCCTTGCGTCCGCCGATATCCGTATCGAGGCCCCCATACCCGGAAAATCCGCCGTTGGAATAGAGGTTCCGAATAAAGAGACCTCGATGGTGGCTTTGAGGGATCTCTTCGAGAGCAAAGAGTTTAAAAACGCTTCATCGACCTTAAGCTTTGCGGTAGGTAAAAACATCGGCGGTGATGTTATCGTCACAGACATCGGAAAGATGCCCCATGTACTTATAGCGGGTGCCACGGGTTCCGGTAAGTCAGTCTGCATAAATACGCTTATCATGAGCCTTATATACAAGTCCTCACCGGAGGATGTGCAGATGATAATGGTGGATCCGAAGGTGGTGGAATTGTCGGTGTATAACGGAATACCGCACCTTATGCTTCCCGTGGTTACCGATCCAAAGAAAGCCTCCGCCGCTCTTGCATGGGGCGTGAAGGAGATGGAGGAAAGGTACAGGAAATTTGCGGATCTTACCGTAAGAGACCTGAAGGGATACAACGAAAAGGTTGAAGCCATGTCGGAGGAGGAGATCGCCGAAGCCTCCGCAAACGGAATAAACCATTTCAGACTTCCGAAGATAGTTATTATAATCGACGAGCTGGCGGATCTTATGATGGTCTGCGGCAAGGAGGTGGAGGAGGCTATCTGCCGGCTGGCACAGCTTGCGAGAGCCTGTGGCATACACCTCGTTGTTGCAACACAGCGTCCTTCGGTGGATGTTATTACCGGACTTATAAAAGCCAATATGCCGAGCCGTATGGCATTTGCCGTATCCAGCGGTGTCGATTCAAGAACCATACTTGATACCGTAGGTGCGGAAAAGCTCCTGGGGAAAGGAGATATGCTCTTTTATCCCCAAGGTAAGCCGAAGCCGGAGAGAGTACAGGGCGCTTTTGTTTCCGATGAGGAAGTTTCCGCTGTCGTGGATTTCCTCAAGGCACAGAGGCTTCACAATGAGTTTGCGGAGAAGGCAGGAATAAGCAGTGAAACTCTTGAGAACGCTTCCGACGGAAGTGGTTCAAAGGGCGGAAGCGTCTCCGGCGGTTCGGAGGATCCGGACGGAAGAGATGAGCTTTTCGCGGAGGCCGGAAGGTGTATTATTGGCAGCGGAAAAGTCTCCATCGGTTATTTACAGAGAATGCTTAAGATAGGCTTTAACAGAGCCGCAAGGATAATGGATTCACTCTCCGAGGAGGGCGTGGTAGGTCCCGAGTCTGGAACGAAGGCGAGGGAGATACTTATGTCGATAGAGGAATTCGAGGCTTATCTGGATTCGAAATAGTTTTTTCCATTGCCGTTTTATTTATTTTAAGCATATTTATCGGAGGCTATATGAAATCTGACATAGAAATAGCACAGGCTGCAGAATTAAAAAAGATCACGGAGATCGCGGAATCTCTCGGTATTTCAGAGGATGATCTGGAGCTCTACGGCAAGTACAAGGCAAAGCTTACCGACGGTTTTCTTAAAAAGATAGAAAACAACAAGGAAGGAAAGCTTATACTTGTTACAGCCATAAACCCCACACCTGCGGGAGAGGGAAAGACCACCACAACCGTGGGCCTCGGACAGGCTTTCGGAAAGCTTGGAAAGAAAGCCATTATCGCCTTAAGGGAGCCCTCACTCGGTCCCTGCTTTGGTATAAAGGGAGGAGCCGCGGGCGGAGGATATGCCCAGGTAGTTCCCATGGAGGATCTAAACCTCCATTTTACCGGTGATTTCCATGCGATAACCTCTGCAAACAATCTGCTTGCAGCGATCATAGACAACCATATCCAGCAGGGAAACCAGCTCGGCATCGATACGAGAAGCGTTGTATGGAAACGATGTCTTGATATGAACGACAGGGTGCTTAGAAATATCGTTATCGGACTCGGAGCCAAGGCTGACGGCTATGTCCGTGAGGATCATTTTGTGATCACCGTTGCCAGCGAGATTATGGCTATCCTTTGTCTTGCAAATGATATGAAGGATCTAAAGGAGAGACTTTCGAGGATAGTTGTTGCCTATGATACCGCGGGAAAAACCGTTACAGCGGGACAGCTCGGATGTGTCGGAGCCATGGCTGCTCTTTTAAAGGACGCCATAAAGCCCAATATCATACAGACTCTTGAGCATACCCCGGCTCTTGTTCACGGCGGTCCATTTGCTAACATCGCCCACGGATGTAATTCCGTAAGGGCGACAAAGGCAGCGCTTAAGATGGCTGATTACTGCATAACCGAAGCAGGCTTCGGAGCGGATCTGGGTGCGGAGAAGTTCTTTGACATAAAGTGCAGACAGGCAGGTCTTAAACCCGATGCGGTGGTTCTCGTTGCAACCATAAGAGCACTTAAATACAACGGATATGTTCCGAAGGATAAGCTCTCCGAGGAAAATCTTGATGCACTTAAGGCGGGAATCGTTAATCTTGAAAAGCATATAGAGAATCTTCAAAAGTACAAGGTTCCTGTTGTCGTAACGCTTAATTCCTTTGTAAGCGATTCGCCCGCGGAGATAAGGTTTGTTGAGGAATTTTGTAAGGAGCGCGGATGTGAATTTGCTCTTTCTGAGGTCTGGGCAAAAGGCGGAGAGGGTGGTATCGCCCTTGCCGAAAAGGTTCTGGATACTCTCGGGAACAAAAAGAGTGAGTTTAAGCCTCTTTATCCCGATGAGATGCCTCTTAAGGAGAAGATAGAAACCGTTGCTAAGGAGATTTACGGCGCCGGAAATGTTAATTTTGCGCCTTCGGCTCTAAAGCAGCTTGAAAAGCTGACGGATCTCGGCTTCGGAAACCTTCCGGTTTGTATGGCGAAGAACCAGTATTCGCTTTCGGATGATGCCAGCCTTCTCGGTAGACCTGAGAATTTTGATTTCTCGGTAAGGGAAGTGTATGTTTCGGCAGGCGCGGGATTTGTGGTGGTCCTTACCGGAGCTATTATGACGATGCCCGGACTTCCCAAGAATCCTGCTGCCTACAGCATTGATGTAGGTGATGACG
>JAFVCL010000060.1 GCA_017479285.1 Lachnospiraceae bacterium | reverse complement strand
TTTCATGCTGCTTGCTAAGAGTAAAATCCATTGTTTTATTTCCTCCAAAAATATATTAACAAAAACTTGATAAGTGATTAAAGCTTATCAACAGGGGTCTTGGTTCTGTCTGCGTTGTAAACGTAGAAGCCCTTGCCGCTCTTGCAGCCAAGGTTTCCGCCGCGGACCATCTTGCGAAGAAGAGGGCAAGCACGATACTTGGAATCGCCGGTCTCCTTGTAGAGAACGTCCATAATGGCAAGGCAGATATCAAGTCCAACGAAATCACCCAGCTCAAGGGGACCCATGGGATGATTTGCGCCAAGCTTCATAGCGCTGTCGATACCCTCGATATCAGAAACGCCCTCCATCTTGATGAAGGCAGCTTCGTTGATCATGGGGATAAGGATACGGTTAACAACAAAGCCTGCTGCCTCGTTAACCTGTACGGGCTCCTTACCGATCTCCTTTGAGATCTCGATGATCCTGTCAACAGTAGCCTGAGGAATGTTAACACCTGCGATAACCTCTACAAGCTTCATTCTGTCAGCGGGGTTGAAGAAGTGCATACCGATCATGGGACGGGTAAGTCCGTTTCCGATCTCGGTGATTGAAAGGCTTGAGGTATTTGAAGCAAATACGCAGGACTCCTTGCAGATCTTGTCAAGCTCTGCAAAAGTGGTCTTCTTAACCTGCATATCCTCGAATGCAGCCTCTACGATGAGGTCACAGTCAGCACAGAGATCCTCCTTGAGACCGGGAGTGATCCTTGCGAGAACCGCGTCAACATTCTCCTGGGTCATCTTTCCTTTTTCAACAAGCTTTGCATAACCCTTAGCGATCTTGTCTTTTCCGCCCTCGGCCCACTCCTGCTTGATGTCGCAGAGTGCAACCTCGTATCCCTCAACCAGTGCGAATGCCTTAGCGATTCCCTGGCCCATAGTTCCGGCACCGATAACGCCTACTTTCATGATAAATCCTCCATATATAAAAATTTGTAATGCAGTCTTTAACAGCCTGCTGTAAATAGATTACTTATTCTGGAAAGGAACAACCTTTAACTTCTTCTCTTTATCCTTCTCAAGGAAGTTGCCCATGCCTGCCTTCTGATCCTCTGTCTCGAAGCAGTCACCGAAAAGCTTCTCCTCGATAACGATAGCCTTGTCCATATCTACCTGAAGTCCCTCGTTTATTGCCTTCTTACAGTTGCGTACCGCGATGGGAGCATTCTGGGCAATGGTATTTGCCATCTTCTCCGCGGCGGCAATAAGATTATCCTTTGCAGATACGGTAACATTTCCGGCTTCGTCAACAGTTGCGGCGATCACATCATTTACAAGACCGATGCGGTATGCTTCGGGAGCCTTGATGTTTCTTGCAGTGTAGATAAGCTGCTTAGCCATTCCCGCGCCTACAAGACGGGCAAGTCTCTGGGTTCCGCCAAATCCGGGGGTGATTCCGAGACCTACCTCGGGCTGTCCGAACATAGCATTCTCAGAGCAGATACGGATGTCGCAGCTCATAGCGATCTCACATCCACCACCGAGTGCAAATCCGTTAACCGCTGCAATTACGGGGATGGGGAAAGTCTCAAGCTTTCTGAAGACATCATTTCCCTTCTTGCCGAAGGCCTCGCCCTCAGCCTTTGTCAGAGTGCTCATCTCTCCGATATCAGCGCCTGCAACAAAGCTCTTCTCGCCTGCACCGGTAAGGATAAGACATCTAACAGTCTCGAGATCCACGCCATCTAATGTAGCGTTGAGCTCATCGAGTACCTGTGAATTAAGTGCGTTTAATGCCTTCTCACGATTGATTGTGATAGTAGCAATTGCACCTTTCTGTTCATATAAAATGAATTCCATTTTTATACTCCTAATCTTTATCCCGTGGGAGAGCCTGTGAATACAAATTTCCGGCAATGTGTCTGAGGCCGGCACTTAACGAGTTCGAAGAACGAGTTTAGTACCGCTGCTCGAAGACCCATAGCGGAAGCGTTGCAGGAAATTTCGTATCACAGGCTATGCCCACGGTTACAATGTTTAGTGTAATCTGTTAATTAATCTTCTCTGCGAACGATAGTAGCGCATCCCATTCCACCGCCGATGCAAAGAGTAGCAAGACCGGTCTTGGCGCCCTTGGCCTGCATCTCGTGAAGAAGGGTAACAAGGATACGGGCTCCTGATGCTCCTACGGGATGTCCGAGAGCGATTGCCCCTCCGTTGGGGTTAAGCTGCTTGTCCACATCGATTCCGAGATCCTTTCCGACTGCTACGGACTGTGCAGCGAATGCCTCGTTTGCCTCGATAATATCAAAGTCCTCGATCTTCATGCCGGCCTTTGCCATAACCTTCTTGGTAGCGGCAACAGGTCCGATACCCATAACCTCGGGACGAACACCTGCAAGAGCGCCTGCTACGAAGGTAGCCATGGGCTTAACGCCGAGCTCCTTAGCCTTCTCCTCGCTCATAACAACGATTGCGGCAGCGCCGTCGTTGATTCCGGAAGCATTACCCGCGGTAACTACTCCGTCGGGATTAAGAGGACGAAGCTTTGCAAGTCCCTCGATGGTGGAGCCGGGTCTGGGGCCTTCATCGGTATCAAAGATAACGGTCTCTTTCTTTTTCTTGATCTCTACGGGAACGATCTCGTTCTTAAATGCACCGTTCTCGATGGCTGCGCATGCCTTCTGCTGTGACTTGAGAGCGAACTCATCCAGCTCTTCTCTGGTAAGTCCCCACTCCTTAGCAACATTGTCGGCAGTCGTGATCATGTGGTAATCATTGAACGCATCCCAGAGAGCATCCTTAACCATGGTATCAACGAGAGCGCCCTGGCTCTGGCTGGGCCATGTCATACGGTATCCGTAACGACCCTGGGGAAGTGCAAAGGGAGCCATTGACATATTCTCCATACCACCTGCAACAACGATGTCAGCATCTCCTGCCATGATCATCTGTGCAGCCTGGTTGACACAGTTAAGACCTGATCCGCAGACAACATTTATTGTAACGGCGGGAACCTCGATGGGAAGTCCGGCCTTAATGGAAGCCTGACGAGCTACATTCTGTCCCTGGCCTGCCTGGATTACACATCCCATGTAAACCTGGTCAACCTTCTCGGGAGCAACGCCCGCACGGTTTAATGCCTCCTTGATTACGATCGCGCCTAAATCTGCAGCGGGAATGGTGGAAAGAGATCCACCCATTGTACCGATTGCGGTACGACAAGCTCCGGCCAAAACAACTTTTCTTGCCATTTCGAATTCCTCCGTTTCATTTTGAAAAAAATTTATGTGTTCTGTGTGATTGTTATTTTTTTCACACTCTTTGACAATTTTATCATAGAGACCTTGTAATTGCAACGAAAAACAATGCTCAAAACCCTCAAAAATTGTGAACTTTTTTAGACATATTTCATATAACAAATTTATGTAAACCAAAAGAGGATACGACCGATGTCATACCCTCTTTCGAATAATCAGATATTTAATTGTCTGCGGCGCATATACAATGCACCTTTTCCAAGCCAAAGTCCCCGGATTCCGTTATCAGAACTCCGGCTCGATGAGTCCGTATGTATCACCCTTTCTCTTGTAAACAACATTTACCTGATCCGTTTCGGCATTAATGAAGACGAAGAAATTATGTCCCAAAAGCTCCATCTGTACGCATGCATCTTCAGGATACATGGGCTTTATCTCAAATTTCTTGGAGCGGATTATCTTAATCTCCTCATCGTCAAACGCATCGTTTTCAACATAAGCCTTCGAAAATGCTACAGCATCCTGCTGCTTCTCAATAATCTTGTTCTTATATTTCTTGAGCTGACGCTCGATTATCTCCTCCACAAGGTCGATGGAAACATACATATCACTGCTGACCTGCTCAGAACGGATTATGCTTCCTTTAACGGGTATCGTAACCTCTATCTTCTGGCGCTCCTTCTCTACGCTCAAGGCTACATGAATCTCAGTGTCTTCGTTGAAGTACTTTTCGAGCTTGCCAAGCTTATCCTCAACAGCACTCTTAAGTCCGGGGGTAACATCAATGTTGCGTCCAATTATTACAAATTTCATATGCATCATCCCTTTCGTATGGATTTTGGTATTCTTATCGTAGCACAATAATTGGTATTTTTCAACAATAATCTGACAATTCGGTACTCTATTTTGTTGATTTTTGAAAAAATAATCCCCTCGTAAATTGTCTGACAATTTTGAAATTAGACTGAAATCGGGCATTTTGCACAAAACATTTATTCGATAGTTTACCATAATTTTCCACCCGATTTACATAATTTTAGGTGGATAATGTGTATAAAATCGTGTATAAGCCCGATTTTCCGTTATCGCTTCCCTGAAAATGTGGATAACTTGAATTTTTTAAAATCCCAAACAATTCTAACTTACATAAAACTTTGTGTATATTCAACAAAAAGCACCTGCGAAACACTGTCGCAGGTGCATATATAGCGCTTAAAATGCCGTTATCAGCGGATTTTCCCGGTCTCAGAATATCCTTCTAATACCCAGAAGCGTCATAAAATCCGTGCCGGACACTATGATTCCCATTCTCGAATTTGCGGCGTGGACTATCTGGTTATTACCGATATAGATAGCCACATGCCCCGAATAGATCATTATATCTCCGGGCTGCGCATTCTCCAGCCCGTCTACAGCCACACCCACCACTCTCTGATCGTTTACGCCGTGGGATATCTTGATTCCGTAGTGCGCATAAAGAGCCATGGTAAAGCCGGAGCAATCGCAACCGTTTGTCAGGCTGGAGCCTCCCCAGACATAGGGATTTCCGACAAATTGAAGAGCATATTCCGCAAGCTCCCTGCCCTTCTCATAGCTCTCCTCCGCAAGCCTTATGGTCTCTTCCTCCCTGGACTCTGCCTCAGAAAACTGCCACTCGGTATCTGCATAGTCCCCACTTATCCAGCCGTCCCCGGAGACGGTCTCTATCTTGAGCCATCCGTCTTTTCTGTCTTTTACAAGAAACTCCTCACCGTTTTTTACAACACAGACCACCTCCGAATCGGAGTCGGCATTCTCTCTTACATACAGTGAAGGGGTCGTAACCGCCGCAAGCTCATATCCTATTTCGGGAGCAAGAGCCTCCGCAGCCTCACCGGTTATACATTCGGAAGCCTCGACATACCCCGTAATACTTCCCGAGTCTATAAGATACCAGCCCTCTTCTTTTTCAAGTATCTCTCCGACCCCATCCTTGTAAAGCTTTCCAAGGTAATCGGAGGATTTGTCTGCGGACTCTCTTACATAAATAAAGTCCTCTGTATCCGCAACCGCTATATTCTTTATAAGACGGTTGTATTCCTCCTCCGCATTTACCGCAAGCCTTCTGTCCATCTCCTCGCGGGTATCGATAACATCCTCGATCTTTGCGGCGGAGCGGTTCATCCCGTTCCTGGCATCGGAAGCACTTCCAAATACCAGTCCCGCGCCTCCGCTGGGAAGTATCTCATCAGCGGTAGCCGCGAAGCTCATGAAAGCATTCCCCTGAAAAACTCCGGACACAAAAAATAAAGCCGCCATACCGATGGATGACAGCTTTATTATCTTTTTAGATACCTTTTTACTTATATGCCTGCCCATATTTCTGCTCATAACACCTGTATTATTTATTACAAAATTATTAAATTTGTTAAGCTAAATATATCATAGGTGTTACGAAGTGTCAACCGTCCGTGGATTTCTCCCTAAAGCCTTTATAAAGCCCTTATTCCGGCTATGTTCCCACGGCCTTTACTCCTGTGTCATGTTAAGCATATCCGCGATAACCCATTTTCCGTCCACATTCACATAAAAGTATTTATTGTGGGTCGTTACCTCCGCGGTCATATTCCTCTTGGGAAGGTACATGGACTTGTCAAAGTAGACCACAACGGAATAAAAATTGTCATTGTACTTAATATACTCCGACGCACTCTCGTTTGAGTAAGTGGGCGCGGTATGACCGCTGTACATCCATAGGTCATGGTTGATGTAGCTCTCGAAGAGCGGGATCAGATATGAATCCGATGTAAGGAAGGGCTTGATCGCATTAAGGGTTCTGTCGCCTGCGTATACCTCGGAAATATACTTTGCGTTGGTAATGGCATTTTCCGCGATATCCGCAGGAACCTCAGTACCTGTAAATCCGGCACTGTAACTGGTTCCGTCGACTTCAAGCATAACCTCGTTTCCGCCGGCATCCCTTACCTCGACGGAAGGAGTGCTCATAAGTCCGCTTACCTCATAGGTAACCTCCTTCGGCACGGATGTATACTGACCTGCGATCTCAAACTCCATATAGTCCTGAGGCTCGCCTGTCATCTCCCGTTCATCAACCTCTATACCGTTTACATACGCGGTATAAATGTCCGGGATGGTTATGGTTATTCCGGTATCACCCGTATCATAAACGGGTGTCACCGAAGCCACCTCCCACTCCTGTACGGAGAGGATGAACATAAGCTGTGTCGAGGATATCGACTTTATATTTACGGTGGCAATATGTGTATCATCCGCATAAAGCTCATATACTGGAGCCTGTGCGTCATAGCTTGTGGGGCTTTCCCTGTAGCTTATGGTCTTTCCCTCAAGGGAAGCCTTAAAGCTTTCCCTGTATATATCCGGATCCTCGAAGCGCGATGCGCTCTCGGCAAAATCCATATCGCTTATATCGCCGCTCTGTATCTTTTCCACCACTTCATCCACAACATATCCGGGCTGCGCGGCCTCGTATATTTTAAGATCCTTGCGGATGACCCCGTTGAGGAACCAGATCCAGAATCCGATAAGTACAAGTATGAAAAGTATATAAAATATCCAGAATTTTCCGGAACTCTTTTTTCTCTTTCTCATTACCGGTTACCTCCTTTCCACAACAAATGCCAGGGGAAGTCTCCATGAGGCATTTGAATAATACAAAGTAACCGATGTCATTTCCCACTCGCCGTCAACATACATGCATGATGAGCTTCCGCCGTCAAGGTTTGCCGCATTGACAGCGCCGTACTCCTGCATTATGGAAATAACATCCGCAGCCGTAGCCCCCAGATGTCCGCCCGCTCCGCGTCCGTCGGTTACAAGAAGAAGCACTGTTCCGTCCGCCTTCTGTCCGATAACGGTTCTCGGGTTTGCACCGCTTCCGCTTCCGCTTAAGGATATGGACTCACCGTTGATGATCAGCTTTGTAAAGTGGTTGTCATCTCCGTCCGCGATGTCCTTAAAGGTTATCGCGTCCCTTATATTAAGCTCTGTAACGAGGTCCTTTACCGCCTCCTTGGACATGCCGCCCACATCCCTGATTATAAGGATATCGTCGGTGTTAAAACCTACCATTACATCCCCCGCAACAACGTTGTTGTACTGAATCTCTCCATCGCAGACAACAAGCCCCTTGGGTGAACCGCCCTTGTTGCTGTCCGACTGATACTCTCCGCCGTTTACACCGCCGAGATAATTGCCGCTTTCCACAAGCACATCCAGCGTCTCACCATACTCCTTCCAGCCTCCGTCATAGATAGTCGTAAGCTTTACTCTGGAAGGATCGTTTATTATCATCATCTTCCCCATGTAAGTACGCCCGGACAACTCCACGAGTTCGAAGCCGTCTATATCAAACGCCTCCGTAGCCTCAGGATTCTCTCCGGCTGCTTCTCCGCCGCCGATGGAGATAAGATTTGTATCGACCTCGGCCTCGAGAGTACCCATGCTGTTGCGATTGCTGATCTCCGCGATCTCCTCCTCGGAGAGGAATATCTTGTTTACAAACTTAAGCTGTCCTGTCTCCTGGATTGTTGAAGCCATAAGGTTTCTTGCGGATTCAGGTCCGTTGTATATGTTAAAGAGAAGAAAATAAATTCCCGTAACATTAACCAGCAGGAAGGTCAATACCACAAGTGCGATCCTTCCGGGTATTCCCTTTACGGCTCCTCCCATAGCGGCTCCCAGCAGGATAGCAAGCACTATCGCTCCTATTATACCGGTAACAACGGGATTTGCCACAAACATCGCTCCGAGCACCGCTCCCACAGCCGCTCCGAATACAGCTCCGATAACCGCTCCTATGGCCGCAAAAACAGCAACACTCCGGGTAAGTCCGGCTCCCTTTTTCTTCCCCTTCATCTTAACGGGTTCCCTGCGGTATTCTCTCCTCGGGGTATCAAGATCCTCGTAGCGGAGTCCGTCGTCCCGACCGGCCTCATTGCCTGCTCCGCTTTCCTCTTCCTCTAAGATATAATAATTTCCGTCGGGATCGTAATAACCGCCGTTTCCGTCAAAATAATTACCGAATTCGTCGTAATATCCGCCGCTCCCGTCGTAATAATTTCCATACTCGTCGTAGTATCCGCCGTTTTCGTCATGATAATAACCCTTCTCGTCGTAATATCCGCCGTTTTCATCATAGGTTATTTCATTTTCCAAATACCTGTCATCCTTTTTACTCACTTGACAACTCCTTTATCTGAATACCCATCTTTGCTGTATCTGGTAGCTGGCCAGGAACAAAAGAACATCAACAATGGGTTTGTATACCAATCCTTCCAAAACCTCTCCTCCGCCGAAGAGCGCGGACAGACCGAAGACTCCCGCGGCAGCGCATATCATCTGTACGAAACAGAGAAGATAATACTTCCAAACGGATTTCTTAACCGAGCTCTCCGATTCAAACACGGCATTGCGGTTAAGAATATAATTCACAATGGATGAGATAACTCTCGCGACAACGGTAGCAATAAGCACCTTCAGGGCGATGGCATCATTTCCGCCGGAGAAAATCCTGACAAAGAATCTTCCGATCCCCGTCTCTATCTTGATGTTCTCCAATACCTCGCTTCCCGCAAGCAGGAAATTGAGCAGATTGAAAAGTCCGATATCAATAACACAGCAGATCAGGGAGCTGAGAGTATATTTAAAAATAAACTTAAGTATGATCCTGTATATTTTTATGGAGTCCACAAAGGGCTTAAAATGCGTCTCCGAGTTATCATCGATATAAACCGTCTCTATCTTTTCCTCAACCCATGAGACATGATGCTTGTGCATCGCAAAGAACATCTCGGTCTCATACTCGAACCTCTCGCCCTTTATCCCCACAAGAAGCGGTAAAAACTCCCTCGGGATCGCGCGAAGTCCGGTCTGGGTATCCGAAATCTTCATACCGCAGAATATACTGAACACACGGCTTGTGGTTTTGTTTCCGAAACGGCTCTTGGGTGGAACATTCGGGCTGTCAAAATCCCTGCATCCAAGCACCACCTTGTCCTTCTCGGCAAGCATCCTCTCGGCACATTTTTTTATATCCCCGGAGGTGTGCTGTCCGTCTCCGTCAACGGTAACAACTCCCTTTGACCGGGGCCTGTTCTCGAGTACAAACTCAAATGCGGTCTTTAAGCCTCTGCCCTTTCCCCTGTTTACCTCATGGGTAAGCACGGTAACCTCGGGATGGAGCGCCGCCCTCTCAAAGGGTGCAAGCCTGTCCTCGCGGCTGCCGTCATTTACTATGACAATATCGGTGAAGCCTTTTTCTATAAGCCCATCCACTACCGCATTCAGCTTTTCATCCGGGTTCAGTGAGGGTAAAACTACAGTTACATCCATAAAATATCTCTCGTCAAAAATCCTTTTGTAAATTTACACAGATAGAAGCATTATATCATATCTATTGCCGGATGTATAGCGACCTGATAAAGACCTGTGGGCACAAAACAGCGGTTTCAAGGATATATTAAGAAAACTTAAGCCTCAATCCGGGTCACTTTCGTATATAATAAATCTTTAGATGATACCTCTGCGAAAAATACTTTGAACAGTGACCTGATGAATGATACCCGGATGAATAAAACTTCTATACGGAAAAACATCATACTTTTATATATACACTATCTGCTGGTCATCCTGTGGCTTGCTCTTATGTTCGTTATATTCTGGTTCTCATCCCAGCCTGCGGATGTTTCCACCGAGCAGTCCCTTACCATCGGAAAGTTCATCTGCAAAATAGTCGTAAGCGGATATGGGGAGATGACCGGGATTACCCAGAGACAGTACGCGGAGCTTTATGATCACTTCGTAAGAAAGAGCGCCCATTTCTGCGAATATGCAGTCCTGGGTGCCCTGACATACAATGTGGCCTATCTTGTATTTAATTACTTAAAGACCAGAAAAAAGAAGGATCTCCGTTCGATATATCTTATAATCTCATCCCTCCTCTGGTGCATACTCTACGCTTCCACCGACGAGATACACCAGCTCTTTGTGGAAGGACGCTACGGCTCCTCCCTCGATGTAATACTGGACGCAGCCGGATCCCTTCTCGGGATAATGCTCGTTGTGCTTATAAGATATCTAATCTCTAAGAAATATTCACCTTCTCCTTCGGAAGATATTTGACAAGCACCTGCTCAAGGTCTCCGCCCTTAACGGGCTTTGAAAGATAATCTATAAATCCTATCCGGCGGTATTCCTCCTCCGCTCCCGAGAGAGCGTTTGCGGTGAGGACTATCACCGGAGTTTCTGTATTTACTCCCTTTTCCCTTATCCGCTTAAATGCTTCGACTCCATCCGGCGCAGGCATCATGTGATCCATGAAAACAAGATCGAATTTTTCATCCAGGCATCTCTCGATGGCCTCGTCTCCGCCCCTGGCTATCTGAACATCCACCTTCGTCTTTCCAAGGAGCGCTTTTACAACCTTAAGGTTCATAGGCACATCATCGACCACAAGTATCTTTGCATCCGGAGCGGTAAAGCTCTCGTGGTACTCTCCGCCCTCTTTTATCTCCCCAACCTTAAAGGGTCCCACCGGGCCGGGATTGACTATGGCCTGGGGAATTACAACGGTAAAGCAGGAGCCCTCATCCGGCTCACTCTCAACGGATATATGTCCGTTCATCATGGCGGTAAGCTCCCGGGTTATGGTAAGCCCCAGTCCCGTTCCCTCGATGTTGCGGTTCCTTGATTCATCGACTCTCTGGAACGCATCGAAAAGTATCTTCTGGTTCTCCGGCGAGATACCGATACCTGTATCCGTAACGCTCATCTTGAGCCCTACCTGCCTGTCATTTACCATCTCATACCAGACCCTGACCTTTACGCTTCCGGCAAGTGTATATTTAATGGCGTTGGAGAGAAGGTTTGAGAGTATCTGTCTTATCCTCATCTCATCTCCGAACATAACCGCAGGTGTTGTGTCATCACACTCTATTGTAAGCTCAAGCCCCTTGTCATGAGCGGAAGGTCCCAGTATGTTGTAACAGTCCCGGAGAACCTTATGTATGCTGTAATCCGCCTCGACGATGGACATTCTGCCGGCTTCGATCTTGGAAAAGTCAAGGATATCGTTCAGCAGGGAAAGAAGGCTGTTTCCCGCCACCTTTATATTTTCCGCGTATTCCTTGAGACGATTGTCCGAAGCCTCCCGTATTATCATCTCATTCATTCCCAGCAGCGAGTTAAGAGGGGTTCTTATCTCGTGTGACATATTCGCGAGGAAATTGCTCTTTGCGGCGTTAGCCCCGTCAGCCTCCTCCTTTGCCACCGCCAGCTCCTCCATAACATAGTACTCTTCGGTCACATCATCGGCCAGGATATATGAGCCGAGGTAGTGGCCCTTTCCGTCGAGTATCCTGTTGTAGGAAATCCGGTAGTGCTTATCTCTGTACTCCGGGCTTGCTGCCGGCTTTACATAGGTAAACTGCCCCGGCATTACCTCGTTCATCGGTCTTCCTTCAACCACCGTTGCGACCGGTTCACTCTCAGCAGTACAGTCATTTTCATCGATCTTAAAATGCTTCTTTGCAAAATCATTTACATAAATGCACTCACCGTCAATATCAAAAAGGATAAGACCTTCATTCATCTCATTTACGGCCTTTTTGACGGTCTGGTTTGAGAGTATCTTCGGAACAAATTTTTCCGAGAAGAAATACACAAGCGATGCTGCAAGGGCATAGAATACGACCGACAGATCTAACGGCAGCTTAAACGCCATATACACGATGTTAAGGACTATGATAAGAGCCACAACAATTATTACAGCTCTGTATTTGTATTTATAGAACCCATGGCTCCTTATTATCTTTATCGCAAGGTAGATGATACAGCTTATAGCACCGATATAGTCGATGGTAAGGTGTATATTGTACAGCGGAAATGTCCTTGTGAGAAGGAAAAGAACTCCCTTGCTGTTGTAGTACTCATAAATCTCAAACTGATGGTGAAAAAACAGATTGGCAAACATGAAAATCGTGTCCGCCACAATAAGCAGAACCGTTGGAACAGTGAATTTTTTAATCATCCAGAAATATTCCGAATAAGCTATAACAAATCCGACGAGTGCGAGAATAAGCCAGTCGAGGCTTGAAAAATATGTGCAGTAAGCGATCTCCGAAAGCAGAGGTATTGTGGAAAAAGCGATCACGATGTTAGACGCCATCGCTATCATTGCCATCGCCACGATCCTTTTAAGATAAAGACCGTAAGGCTTCTTTATCTTCCTGACAGGGTCGATAATAAACAATAATGCAATTATAGATAAAACCAGTACTAATGAAAAAAATATTTTTCCGTACATATTGCCATACCGCCCCTTTAGCGTTTACAGACCTTCTTATATCCAGCCCCCGTCTATACCTATTATCTGACCGGTCATATAGGCGGGAGAATCGATTATCCTTGCCACCACTTCAGCCACTTCCTGTGCGCTTCCCATACGGTCCGCAGGTATCTCCCCAACCACGGCTCTAAGCTCCTCTTCCGAAAAACATGAATTCATTTTCGTATCGATAAGTCCGCAGCTTACTGCATTTACCGCTATCCCCGAAGGAGCAAGTTCCTTGGCGAGCCCCTTTGTAAACGCATTGACTCCGCCCTTTGAAGCAGAATACGCAACCTCCGTCGATGCCCCGGCATTACCCCAGACGGAAGAAATATTGACAATACTTCCGCTATGCTCCCTAAGCATCAAAGTGATCGCGCCCCTACAGGTATAAAACAGACTGTCGAGATTGACGCTCATAACTCTCCGCCAATCCTCCGTCTTCATCTCATGTAAAAGTCCCACATACGATACCCCGGCGTTATTTACAAGCACATCAAGCCCGTCTTCCAAAACCGGGCTCTCAAATATCCCCGCGACCTCTGTGGGGTCACCGGCATCCGCTTTGATGGTATCACACTTTATATTATACAGGTCTTTTATTTCTTTAGCAAGCAGACCCAGCTCCCCCGTGCTCTCCGAACAGGTCAGCACAAGATCATAACCCATGGATGCCAGCTTTCTTGCGATGGCAGCTCCGATGCCTCTTGAAGCGCCGGTAACTATCGCTGTTTTGTTTCTACTTTTTTTCATAAAAAGTCTCTGCTTCCTCAAGGCTCTTATATCCGTACAATCTGCAGCTGTTTTCCATGGTCATCTTTGCAAGGTTAAGACCGTTCTTTGCAAGCTCAACGATAAACTGCGTATAGAGCTGGAGCATCTTGTCGGAATATGTGCCGATTTCTCCCCGAAGGTAAGTCTCGTAGGATGTGTCAAAGCTCTTGTCGTCGTAGGTGTGTACTGTTCTCGCCTGCCCCGCGAGAAGAGGGTATTCGCTTGCAAATTCCTCCATCCAGCCGACCTGAATACGGCAGATCTCCTCAATTATCGCCTTCTGCTCCTCAGTGTGCTCCGGGAAATTATCCTTTATCTCGGCATATCTTTCGGGAGCGGTGCTCTCCATCATACGACCGTATTTCTCGGTAATGAGGTTGTGCCCGAGCTTTGTCTCACGCTCAAAATCGTAAAGATACTGCAAGAGCATCGTCCGGTTCCATGTAAGATACTGGCTCCTTCGCATTATCCCGAAGGTCGGCCAGTCGTTCTGGCAGGAGGCTCTGCCTCCCTCGTTTTGGACCTTATCAAACGCCGCAAACTCGGCCTTTGCGATCATCATCGTAAGCTCCTCATTGCTGTTTGCGGAAAAGATACTCTTCATCATAAGCTCTTCCGTCTGGTGGTCGAGATAAGAATCCACATCGCTTATATAATCACAGACATACATCTCCATCGCAAGAGAGGCTCCGAGCTTCTCAAACACCTCGGTCATCCCGGAATAGTCGCACAGCATCAGGGTATCCAGCGCCGACCTTACGCTTTCCCCTCCCATAAGTCCGTCAAGCCCCTTATACAGCCACTTGTCATGGGGCGGGAATCTGTTCTCAATATAATAAGCAAGCTTACAGGCAGCCCTCATTCCATCTGCCTTCATTATCTCCGCGCTTACATTATCCCCACGCTTAATACAGCGGATGAGGTTATACTGCCCGGCCTGGGAGAACTCGCCGCAGCCCTGGGCGAGCTTGCGGTAAAGGACGCTTTCGGGATAACCGCTCGCCACATCCTCCCGAAGCGCCGAAAAGAGCCCCGAGGGGTCGTGCCAGACCTGTCCGTTCACGAAAGCTGAAAGTCCTGCGTCGCTTACGCTGCTCCAGTCTATGAGCTCCCGGATCGCTACCGGCTCTCCCGCTTTTTTCTCAAATATTCTTTGATCCCAAACGCCGAGAAGTCTTCTGCAAAAGTCGGAAATCTTTATTACTCCCCTTCGTCCGTTTCCCTGTACCGCAGCGGCCCTTTTTATCCCCTTAAACTCCGCCGGGAGCCCGCTGTAAGCCTTCTCCAGCTCCTTGCCCGTCTTTTCGTAGGTACTGTCGCTGACCCATATACAAAACTCAGGTCCCCAGTCGTGATCCCGGGAATACTCATCATCAAATCCGTAGCAGTCCGAGCCCTCCCCCACAAGTCCGACAGCGATCTCATCAAGATATTCCGGGAACTTTTCCCGAAGCATCGGCAGACCAACCTCTTCAAAATATTCCCTGCAGATATCAAGCCCTTTTGCTGCGCCCTTTTCTTCCGTTTCTTTCTTTTCTTCCTATTCCTTTTTTTCCGATTCTATTTTTTCCGGCTCTTTTTCTTTCGCCCCGGCAGTCTCTCTTGCGGCCTTTACACACTCCTCGTAGTTTTCCTTGAGGCGCATATAGTAGGCGTTCTTTCCCAGGGCAGACTCCATTACCTCCATCGCCTCCGAAAAGACCTTCGCCCCCGTCTCGAATTGACCCTTTATGTAAAAATAACTTCCGATGGCGGATAGGGCAGCGGCATAGTGTCCGTCCGATACTCCAAGCTCCTGGAACAGAGCAATGGCTCTCCCGGCGTATTCATAGCCTTCCTCCAGCTCTCCGAGCTGCATACAGGTTCCCGCGATATTGGCACGGGAAACCGCCTCCTCGTAAAGCTCCCCGTTAGCGGTAACGATCTTAAGCGCTTTTAAAAGCAGCTCCTTTGCGCTCTTAAAATCCCCCGTCTCCTGGTACAGCAGGGACTCGTTATTGTAAAGACTTGCCATGAGAAGACTGTCCGGCTCCAATATCTCCTCATATATCTCCTCGACCTTTTTATACTCCCTCATTGCATCCTCAAGTCTTCCGCCGGTGCGGTAAGCGGTGGCTATATTTAAAAGCGAGGTCGCATAGGGAACCGATCTCTCCGGAAGTATCCGGGATGCAACATCCTTTATCTCCTCCGCCACCTTATACGCATCCTCAAACCTCGAAGACTCCCTGTAATAACCGATAAGTTCGTTTAAAAGCTGTAAAAGCGCACCGCCGTCGCCCTCGTCAAGAGCCACGCTCACCGCGCTCATTAAAAGCTCCTCAACCTCATCCGCTCTGTTTTCGTTAAACAACCTGTCCTCGGCTGCGAGGACTCCCGAAATATCCATATCCTAAACCTCTTACTGATATGAGTCTCCTGCGACTCTTTCCGCGCCGGTACGCACGGCTTTAGCCTGCATTACTCCTCTGCGCTCCGGTCGCATCCTCCCGTCTTCATCCTCTCCTCATAATCCGCTCCGGGCATGGGCTTTGCGTAAAAATAACCCTGTATCATATCACAGCCCTGGGAAGCAAGGAAATCAACCTGTTCCTTAACCTCGACTCCCTCTGCCACCGTCCTCATATTAAGGCTCTTGGCAAGCTTTATTGCCTCGGATACAACAATCTCTCCGCGTCCATCCTCCTGCTCACCACGGAAGAATTCGGCATCAAGCTTTAACACATCAAGGGGCATATCCTTCAGGGAATTAAGGGACGAATACCCCGAGCCGAAGTCGTCCATCGATACGGCAAAGCCGTACTCCTTAAGTCTCTTTATCGTGGTAAGAAGCGCCTTTTTATCGTCAAAGAACGCGCTCTCTGTAAGCTCGATCTCGATATACTCATGAGGACAGCCCTCTCTGTCAACCATATCCCTTATCTGCTCCGCAAGGTCTCCCTCGATAAAATGCGCCCTCGAAACATTTACGGAGACGGGCACGCAGCTGTACCCTGCGTCAAGCCAGCGCTTCTGGTCCCTTGCCACATGGCTTATCATGTAATGGTCTATCTCGGTTATAAACCCGTTCTTTTCAAATATGGGAATGATCCTGCCCGGCGTAACAAAGCCGTACTCCGGTGACTGCCAGCGGATAAGCGCCTCCGCTCCGGAAAGCCTGTCATCCTTCGGATTGTACTTGGGCTGGTAATATATTACGAACTCCTCATTGTCCAGCGCGGATTTCTGGGTCTCGTTCACGATATTTATCCACTTCTGCTCCTTGATGAGCTTATCATCAAGAAGAGAAATCCCCGAATCGTCGCTTCCGCTCAAAAGATCGCAGGCGGCGCTGGCGTCGTTGTACTCCTTCTCTATGTCTATCACGACCCTTCCGTGTTTACCCGGAACGGTATATTTCGAGGCATCCACAATGGCGATACCCGCGTGGAAAGCGAACTTATGCTCTGAACTTACACCCTCCAACTGAGTTATGATATGGGAGACTCTCTTTTTGATCTTTTCCTCATCCTTGCATTTTAAAAGCATGGCAAAGCTGGAGGCGGAGCTGTGGGCACAGAATTCCTTTTTCATGACATTTCCGGCAAGTATCCCCGACACCTTCCGCAGGATCTCCTCGCCCTCCGCAAGGCTGTGACAGATACAGTAATATCTGTATTTAACCAGCTTCAGGGACACTACGGCATAATTTCTGTTTGAATTCTTCTTTTTCTTTAAAACCTGATTCCCCTTAAATACAAACCATGCCCAGTTCGGACCGCCCGTGACCGCATCGGTAAACAGTGCCTTGAATGTCAATCTTCCGTTTACGAACCCATGAATTACATTGATTATCAAAATGACCGACACGATGGTCACTATGGCGGTGATCGTTGTTATAAACAGCGACCAGACAATAAAATCCCCCCCGGTAAAGGCGATCTCGCACTTGCAGAAAAGCGATCCCCCGTCATTTAGCGGCATCCTGACCCACAAAGGGATATTTAGGACATCCCTGTTGATATCAAGATTAATATTTATAACAGCATCCTCTTCATCAACCTCGGAAAGATTGATATTCCTGATCACCTCTCTGACTACGGAACTGAAATCAAGTGAATATGTCCCGCCTTTTTCTCTTATGATCGAAAAACTGCCCGGATCCGCAATAAGAACAAGTCCTTCATTGAATCCTATATCCAGCCTCAGTTCCTCGTTTACATCCGGTATATCTCCGTGACTGTGAATCACATTTCCGCCCGCGTCCTTTATATAATACGGTCTGTCGGTCCCGTCAAAGAACTCATAAACTTCATCTCTCGACATACTGCCGGGATTATCATAGACATATACCATATGCTCCGCGGCGTCATATTCTCCGGAAAACTTTGTTTCGGCGATGTAGGACATAAATGCGGAGGACGCAACCCCCATCGCGGCGGTAAGCAGCACCGACATTACGATAAATACTATGAGTCCCGCCAGAGCGTTATTCCTTGTCAGCTTATGATAATTCACATAATTGTTTTTCTTTTTCATAACCCCTCCTTGCAACGCGAAAAAGGCCCGGACAGGCCTTTTTGTTATTTCTTTAAATTGTTCCGCAGAGTATTTCTGTCAATCTTGCCGTTTGCAGTCCTCGGAAGACTCTCAACCCTTGTGACCCTGTCCGGCCACATATATCTCGGCACTCTCTCCCTTAAAAGCTCAAGGAGCCCGGTTTCCCCGATATCTCCGACATAATAGAGAAGAATCCTCTGCTTATCCTTGTCATAAATGCAGGCAGGCATCTTAACACCCTCTATTGAGGATGCGTTGGCCTCGATCTCTCCGAGTTCTATGCGGTGACCCATGTGTTTGATCTGGTCATCCTTTCTCGAAACAAACACAAGCTCCCCTCGCTCATTTTTCTTTCCGATATCTCCCGTCCGGTAAATTATCTCCGGATATGCACTGTTTAAGGGATTCTGTACGAATGCCTTCGCAGTTCTCTCCGCGTCATTGTAATAACCAAGGGTTACCGATGTCCCCCTTATGCATATCTCCCCCTCTTCTCCGTCTGCGGCGGCTTTTCCGTCATCGGTGATAAGAAGTATCTCTCTGTTCGGGAATGAGTGTCCGATGGGAATCACCTCACCATCCTCAAAATCCCTGTCCACACGGTAGAAGCAGCACATACCCGTCCCCTCGGTGGGGCCGTAAAGGTTTGTAAACTTTGCATCCGGCAAAGCCTCTCTCCATCTCTTAAACTGCTTTATGGCAAATACCTCGCTTCCGAAGGCTATCGTATGGAGATATTGGGGCTTGATCTCCTTGAAGGTTCCGAATGCGCTTATCATCGTAAGTGCCGAAACCACCCAGCAGATCGTATTTATCCTGTGCTCATTTAAAAATTCAACCAAGGGTATCGGAGTGGAAAACAGCTTCTTCGGAATAAGATACGCCGTAGCTCCGAATTTAAGCGTGGGATAAATCTCCTTGAGGCAGGCATCAAAATAAAGGGGTGACTGATTTCCGAATACGGTATCCTCCCCAAGGTCAAGTATCTCGGAGAGCTGTTCGATATAATCGATCACCGATCTGTGGCATGCCGCAACGCCCTTTGGTACGCCCGTGGAGCCCGATGTGAACACGAGATAGATAGGATCCGTGTCGATGGCCGCATGGTATATATCTTCCAGCGCCGGCGCATCCACTGCCGTCCCGACCATCTCGTTATAGGTAACGATACTGCCGACCCTGTCCTTAAAGACTTCAGCCTTTAAGACCGTCTCATCGTCACAGACCATGACCGGACTCTTTACATTGTCAAGAATAAGCTCAATCCTGCTGCCGGGCATTTCCTCGTCGATGGGAACATAGAAGCACCCGCCGGTAACAATACCGAGAAACGCCGCAATCTCCTGGGGTGATTTATTCATAAATACCACAACCGGCTTTTTGTATATCCCTCTATTGTGAAGAAAGGTTCCGAGCGCCCTGCTCTGGTCGTACACCTGCTTAAATGTAAGCGACCTTTCCCCGTCCGAAAAAGCGGTCTTGTCCGGACATTTGTTTACCGTGCCGCGCAAATAGTTTAAAACCGAATTCTGCATAGCTCTCTCCGTTAATTCTGAAGTGCCTTTGAGGCATAGGTGATGGAAGTAACCTTACCGTCAGCCATGATAAATCTAAGCTGCATTCCATCCTTCTCGTAGATCATCTCACTTCCGGCCTCGGTGTAATCGCTTCCGTAAGCCGCCTCAACGGAGGCTCTGTCGCTTCCGATATAAACACCTTCCGCAGTCGTAACAATATTATTCAAAAGATAGATGGAATTTATAAGATCGTCATCCCCCTGGGGGTATGTAACTATCTCGAAATCAGCGTAGGTATAAGTCTTGTCAAGCCCTTCAAATGCGCAGCTTGTCGCCTCAAAATATGAGAGGGGCTCTCCGAGAGAGTCTATAACCTGCTCCATGTTCATATCTGCCGTCAGCTTTATACCGTTATAGTCAAATACATATCCCTTTATATCGGTGCTCTCAACTGTGGCAGTCTCTGCGCCGGATGTGTCACTTTCTGTATTTTGCTGTTCTTCCTCTTTCTCTGAGTTGCTTTCTGCTGCCGTTGCCACGGGATCCTTTTCTATTATCTTTACATCCTCATCTGCTGCCGCGCAGCCCACAAACAAAACAGTCGCAGCCACAAGTCCTAAAAATACAATCTTTTTTTTCATAATCTGTTAAACCTCTCTGATAATGTTCTTATATTCCCTTTTAAGCTTTCCGTATTCGCTTACGCACTTTCTTGCCATTACATCAAGCACATCAAGAAAACGCCCGTCCGGCAGATACTCGTCCGCCGCCACGGAAAGCTCGGTACAACCTAATATTATAATCTCTGCGCCGGATTCCTGCAACTCACCGGACACTCTGTCAAAAAGCTCCCGGGGAACAGCTTCTCCCGCCTTTACATAGTCATATATGATGCTCATAACATCCTGTTGACCTTCGTCGGAAGGGTATATGCATTCTATCTCAAATGGCTTAAATTCATGGTTGAAGATCTTGCTCATCCGCGTTCCGTCGGTACACATTATACCCACATTCTTAAAGCCGTTTTCCTTGAGATATTCCGCTGTTTCCCTTACTCCGTCCATTATCGGAATGCTTACCTTTTTCCTCATCTTCGGCATAAAATAATGGGCCGTTACACAAGGGATCGCAATGCTTTTGACTCCCGCATTTTTAAGAAGCGCACCCGCGTCAATAAGCGCCGGAAGCGGATTCTCATCCGATCTTCCGAGGATATAGCTTGTTCTGTCGGGGATCGATGGGTAATGTGCGATCAAGATCGGAATATGCTCCTGATCCTTTTTAGCATCCGTCATAGCTATGATCTTTTTAATAAACACGGCGGTCGCCATAGGACCGAGTCCGCCTATTATTCCCAAAACATCCATATATTCTCCTGCCTTTTTTGCAGCGGTATCCTCCGCGGCGTTGCCGGGGCTTTGCAAACCAAGGTCATTACTGAATTCCGGGGAATCTCTCCCTGTCATATATATGCGAGTTTGCGTGTGAATTCGAGTACTCCGTTATCTGTGCATCGGTCCAATAGAGGAAATCTCCTCCGCCAAGTCTGGGAGTTGTATCAAAATGTCTCCAGCCCTCACCGATATCAACAAGATTCCAATAATGTATATACCTGAGAGGAACTGTATCGATGACCATATTCGTTATGCCGGCCGCATCCAGAAGGGCTCTTGAAGTCATGCAATAAGTGTAACAGTCACCGGTGTGGAATACCATTCCCCAATAAGCTGCCTTTCTCCAGTTTTCCTTCTCATCGGATTCACTGTAACGGATATTTCTTCTTACCCAGTAGAATATGGCGCTTAACTTATCGTATCCGGACATATCGGGCGTGATTATCTGGGAGACTATCTGACCGGCAAGTCCGCTTATGGTCGCATCATCATACGAGGGTTCAATGACCGTTACGGTTATAGTTACGGATGTACTGTTTCCGGCGCGGTCTGTCGCGGTGTATGTAACAGGATACTGTCCCGCAGCCTTAACATTTACCCCCGCGGATGTTATTGACAGCTCAACCGTTTCATCGCAGTTATCCGTAACCGTAATTCCTCCACGGTAATCTATAGCCATATTTATAATCGTATTTATATCGTGGGTTCCACTTATTACAGGGGCCTCGGTGTCATATTTAAGCTTTATCTCGGCATTTGCCTTAGTTACATTTCCGCCCTCATCCTCAGCGCAGATAACCACAGGCACCGTGCCTTCATGTTCAAAATCCGGCTCCACTTCAAAATAATACTTTACCTCGGTCACATCCTCGCAGGATACGACAAAATCACCAATGGTTATATCTTCCGTAGTGTATTTTTCCAAAGACTGCGTCTCAATAACAGGTGCGACGGTATCGACTATCATAAGCACAGACTCATAGTCCTCCCCGCCCCCGGTAAAGCTTATCCTGTGCTCACCGACCTTTTTCATCATATCCTCGGTTACGGCGGTATTCATTTTTATGGTCTGTGCATCGCTCTCATTAAACAAAAAGTCATCTATCGATACGGGAGCTGTTCCCGCTTCTGCGGTTACTTCCTTCTTTACCGGAATTACCGTAAGGACGGACTCTACCTTAGTTTGGTTTCCGCCAAGATCGGTCAGTATAATACTTACATTTCTCTTTCCGGTCTTTGAAAAATCCGGCTGTTCCTCAAATTCGGCAGTAACCTGCGTTACATCAATGAGATTCTCTATAAATTCCTCGGGTCCTGCACTCTGTCCGTACTCTATGTTAACCGGAACAGGGTCCGCCGTAGGAGCTATGGTATCGACGATGGTAATAACACAGTCGTATTTATAAATCCAGGATTTTACGGTTACCTCGTAATCTCCGGGACGCACCGTGTCGATGGCTGCTGCCTGCGCCTCATCCGCAAAGATTACGGGATACTTCACCGGATCCTTCGCAAAATCCTCTGCAACAACAGGCTGAGTCGTAGCCTCCATCTGACAGCGTCTGTATACCCTTGCCTTGTAATCGGTGTAGAGGTAGTAGCCCCCAAGACCCAGCAGGATAACAAGAGCGACCGCTATCGGGATTCCGAAGGGGAACCTCCTTTTGCGCTGCTTTTTTTCCCTTGCGGGTCCTATGGTTTTCCCGGTATCTTCGTACTCTTCAAATTCTCCGGTTTCTTCATTTTCTCCGTAGTCTTCGAACTTTCCGGGCTCTTCGCTCTCTCTGAGTTCCTCCTCCGAGTATATTATCTCCCCCGTAAAGAACTTTGATTCGTCGTCGTTGTAAAGCTCCCCGGCAAAGTCATTCGCTTCTTCTCCGGCAAACCCATTCGCTTCTTCTCCGGCAAAGTCATTTGGCTCTTTCTCCACAAAGTCAAAGTCATTAGCCTCATCCCCTGCAAAGGCTTCAACGGGGTAATCTCCCTCTTCGTCTCCCAAGGCAGCCTTCTCAGCGGCGTCCTCGAAATAGATCATCTCGGGATGCTCTATATTCTCTTTTTCCGGAGTGGTTGGAGTAATTATATCCTCCGCGTCTCCAAAATCGTTTTTTCTTAAATCACTCATAATCTCTCAAAAAATCCCATTTACAGGTAACTATACCTGCAATGCAAAGGCTTTCAGACCGTAAGGGAATATCTCTCACAGAGCATAGTTACCGTCGTGACTATCAAAAGATAATCTATCTCGTACGCACCCATAAGCTTAAAGCCCTCCGCAGAATAATCTCTCTTCATCTTCTTAACATACTCCGCATCGAAAACCCCGTACTTTCTTATAAGCTCCTCCGGGAGGAAATCATCCCCTCCGTATGTCTTTACAAGGGCGGACATTCCGGGCGCCTGGAAGGGGAATTTTCTTCTCTTTAATATTTTTTCCGGAACTATTCCCTCTCCCGCCTTTTTGAGTATATACTTCTCGTTCGTCCCGTCAAGCTTGTACTTGTCCGGAATCTTTATAACAAAATCAAGAACCTCCTTGTCGAGGAAGGGATGTCTTCCCTCTACAGAGTGTGAAAAGAACATTCTGTCGCCGTGCTCTCCCAGGAGATGATCCGAAAGCCGGAGCTTATAATCGATATAGGAACGGCGCTTCTGGGAACTCAGTCCCTTTACATGTTCGGTCAGTATCGGGCTTACATCAAGAGCGGAATCCTTCATGACCTCATCCCAGATTTCCTTACTGTAAACCTGTCTGTGTACCTTTCTTATATCGGGATGGATACGCTCATATCTGAACAGCGGATTGCCCCAAAGAAGCTCATTGCTCCTCTTTTCCTCCTCGGACATGCTTCCGGGCTGCATCTCCCTGAAGGCATCGAGCATATATCCCGCGTAACCGCAGAAAAACTCATCGCTTCCCTGCCCGGTCAAAACCGCCTTTACATTGGCGCTGTGGACAAGGTCCGAGAGCATAAACGCTGCCACATCATAGCTTTCCTTGACCCCCGACTCGGCATGATATATTACATCAGGAAGATACTTCCATATCTCCGCGTTTCCGACCTTCGTGCTGTAATGTGTGGAGTGGACCGCTTCCTTGACAAGCCTTTGGAATTCCTTCTCGTTAAGATCCGCGTCACCGATCTCGGCGGAAAACGAAAAATACCTGTCCTCGATAAACTCCTCTATAAAGCAAGCGACCACCGAGCTGTCCAGTCCTCCCGAGA
>JAFVCL010000059.1 GCA_017479285.1 Lachnospiraceae bacterium | reverse complement strand
CTGCTCTTTAAGCTGGGGCGGGACATCCGCCATCAATAAAAACAACATAAGACGGGGTGGGCTTAAAGAGCAGGAGCAAAATTCTTTCAAAGGAAAGTATCCATACAACAAACATAGGCAAAATAAGACGAGGCCAAATGCAGTAATATCAAGCATTTGAGCCTCGTTTACTCTTTAATAACTGTCGAAAATGGGATTATAACACCACTGCGAGGTATATGGAATAATTTACACAAAATATTTTGAAATTTTGTGAATTTTCTATCTATTTTATACAATTTTTCGACAAAATGACGAAATAAAATCGCAAATATGCCTGTTTTACAGAGCTTTTATTACATAATGATATACAATATTACATCTTTATTACTTTTCTCAGGGTTTTTCCCAGCGCGATACCAAGTGCCATCTTTGCAAGGTCGGGAAGAATAAACGGAAATACACACCATCCGAGGGCGGTTGTAAGCATTACAGCCCCCTTTGTGCGGGCGTATACGATCATAAACCAGGCAGTTCCGAATGCATAGCACACAGCGAGCCCGAGAACGAGCGCAGCGATCTCCACCCAGAGCTTTCTTCCAAAAAGCGCCTCAGCTCCCCAGAATATAAGTCCGATAAAGATAAAGCCTACGATATATCCGCCTGTTGTTCCAAGGATTGCTCCGATTCCGCCCTTGAAATTGGCAAATACCGGGACTCCCACCGCTCCCAGCAGAATGTATATGAGAACAGCGATACTTCCCTTCTTTCCGCCGAGGAAATAAACCGCAAAGAATACCGCAAAGGTCTGTAGCGTGAAGGGCACGGTCATAGGAATCGAAATCCATGAGCATACCGCTATAAGCGCCGCACATACGGCAATATAGACAAGATCAAGAGTTTTGAATCTGCTTTTGTTTGCGGTGTTTAATTCCGCAGTGTTAGTGTTTGACATAGTTTAGATCACCTTTTTACATTATAGCTTCGTGATTGTTAACCATTTATTACTACTTGGTTTGCAATCCTTAGCAATATTAACACTGCAAATATTAAATGTCAACCGATATATTGTACTTCGGTTGACATTTAATGTAAAAAGGCTTTTATGGGAAACAATATCAGTCAAGCTCTCCGGCCTTGTATCTCGCCACAATGCTCTGGATCCTCTCGTTGGGATTCAGCAGGTCGGAGATGGATGAATCGTGATTGAGGGTATCGATAATATACGCGATATATTTACTCATATCACAGTTGATATACCATTCTCTCTGCAAAAGCTCGGGAGTCTGGTAGATAAGGTTTGTCGTAAGCACACGGGTAATGATACCATCCTCATACGCCTTGTCGAATTTATCGAGTCCGCCGGTGAAAAGCCCGAAGGTTGCAAATATGAATATACGGTTTGCCTTTCTCTCCTTAAGCGCGGCGGCTACCTCAAGAGCACTGTCTCCAGAGGATATCATATCGTCAATGATTATCATATCCTTTCCCTCTACATTGCTTCCGAGGAATTCATGGGCAAGTATCGGGTTCCTTCCGTCCACGACCTTTGTGTAATCGCGCCTCTTATAGAACATACCCATATCAAGCCCGAGCACATTTGCGATATAGATGGCACGCTTCATACCGCCCTCATCCGGGCTTATGACCATCATATGCTCGGCATCGATATTGAGTCCTTTGTAATTCTTGAGAAGTCCCTTTACAAACTGGTATGCGGCCTGTACCGTCTCGAAGCCGTTAAGGGGTATCGCATTCTGCACTCTCGGATCGTGGGCATCAAAGGTTATTATATTGTCAACGCCCATCTTGACGAGCTCCTGAAGGGCGATGGCGCAGTCCAGGGACTCTCTTGCGGTTCTCTTGTGCTGTCTGCTCTCGTAGAGGAAGGGCATTATAACGGTTATACGCCTCGCCTTTCCGCCGACAGCCGCTATGATCCTCTTAAGATCCTGGTAGTGATCGTCAGGGGACATATGGTTCTCGTGTCCGCAGAGGGAGTATGTCTGGGAATAATTAAGTACATCCACAAGAAGGAAGAGATCCGTACCTCTTACCGATTCAAGTATCTGACCCTTGGCCTCTCCGGATCCAAACCTTGGAACCTTTGCCTCCAAAAGATAACTGCCTCTCTGGTATCCGGCAAAAGCAAGTGAACCCTTGTGCTCACTTTCTCTCTCCGCTCTCCACTTTACGAGGTATGCATCGACCTTCTGACCAAGTTCCCTGCATCCCTTGAGCGCTATGATTCCGAGGGACCCCACCGGAATAGTTTCAAGGTTTCTCTTTTCTTCTCGATTTCCCATTAAAAAATCTCCTGTATGTTATATTAGTGCCTATATCAAACGGGCTTTCTAAGATCTTTTCCCGTAAGCTTTAAAAATGTATAGTTTCCCGTGAGTCTCGACAGGACTCTGTCGGAGTATCTGTCCCTTATCTCCGCAAGATCGAGATTTGTCGATATTATCACAGGCTTTCTACGAATATCTCTCTCATTTATAAGACCGAATAACGACGAAGCAACAAAGCTGTTGGGGAGCTCTGTTCCGAGATCGTCGATTATAAGAAGATCACAGTTGTACAGCTCTTCCCCTGTGCTGCTCCTGTTTTCCCAGCCGGATCTGAACTGCCTGTCCGCAAGCAGCTCAAACAAAGACAGCGCACTGAGGTAGATCACCGAGTGGTAGCTTTCGAGCAGCTCGTATGCTATACAGCAGGATAAAAAACTTTTGCCGGTTCCCACTGTACCACAAAATACAAGATTTTTGTACTCCTTATCGAAAGAAGCTATAAAATTTCTGCAAATCTCAACCGCGTTCTTAAAGTGTTCCAGATCCTCGCCCGTGTGATTTTCATAGGAAAGTTTTGAGAAATTTTCCCGTTTAAGGAGTTCCCTTATCCCGGACTGGTCGTAAAGTATCTCTATCTCCCGCTTTCTGAAGCATTTACATTTCTTCCTGTTTCCGTCCGCATCATAAACATATCCGGTATCCTTACACTCTTTGCAATCGCAGACAGGCTCAAAATCTTCTTCCGTCAGTCCCGTGCTCTCCAAAAGAGCCACGCGGTTCACAAGGAGCATCGTAGCTTCGTCTTCAAGCTCCTCAAGCCTTTCCTTAGGAGCTCCGTCCATCTGGAGCCTGGTCTTCTGGATCTTTAAGGTAACCGCCCGGTTTTCCCATGCCTTAAGTTCCGGGTACTTTGCATATATCCTGTCTGTTTTTTCGGCAGTCAGTCTCGCATTGCGGTTTCTGATCTCGTCATATTCACGCATTATCGAATCGTACTGTTCATTGGTAAGCGCCATTTTCTTCCCCTTGTTCTGCACAGAACCCGTTAATTGGCATAAAGCTTCTTTGATAATTCTTCAAGGTCGGTATCATTCTGGCGGAAATTGCCGAAACTTCCCGCTCCGCTTCTTTTTCCCGTACCCTGGGCGGAGCTCTGTCCGCTTAACTGCGCCGTTCCATTACCGTTTCCCCGGCCACTCAGGGCAGAGGACGCAGAGCCCGCAAGGTTTTCCTTATGCTCCTTCTCAAGCTTCTCAATATCCTTTACGCTTTTTACTCCCTGCCCGAACCAGCTCGATAATATACCCTCGGCATACTGAAATCTGTGGGAATCGGTCGCCAGAACAGTCTTGTCACAGGCAAGAGCTATTATATCATCACTGAAAAGATATTCATCCCTCCAGCGGATTATGAACTCCATCTCCTTATCCGTAGGTGAACCGCTCTTTCCGAGCCTGTTCATTATATCATAAACGCCCTTATCATATTTTAAGGATGAGTTCCGGGCTTCCTCTACCGTTGTAACGCCCTTTTCCCTCCATGCGATGGCAACCTTCTCGGCATACCGGAAATCGCGCTTTCCCTTCTCCGCACAGTACTGGAGAAGATAATCTATAAGGTCCTCGGAAAAACCGAGCTCCTCATTTATATATATAAGAGTCTGTATATCAGTAGGCGAAACAGTCTTTGCGAAATATGTCTCCGCGAGGAAGATAAGCTGCTTTCCGCCATTATTCCCGAATTCGTTTAAATCCCCCGCGCTGTACGAAAGCTTTGCGGGAATGATATTCGTCACCGCGCTTCTGCCCTGCTCCGGTTCGTATTCTCTTCCGGCCTCGGCTTTAGCTTTAGACTCACCCGGCTCCTCCACAGACTTGCCGGCTGCCTCCTTAAGAGGAACCTTTTTGTGAGTGGCTTCCACTGTCGGGCCGTTTACATCTCCCTTGCAAAGGTTTGTAAGATGCACCCCTGTAAGATTGCCCTCCTCATCATAATCGATGGTCAGGACTCCCCTCTTTTCCCAATATTTAAAAGAACGGACAACATCCTTTTCGGTATGGTTAAACCTGTCCGCGATATCCGATATGCTCGTCTCAAGGTTCGCGTTTAACATCCTTACAAGGTAGAGATAGACCTTAAGCTGCGCATCATTAGCCTCCGTCATATATTCATCGATAAAACGATTTGAAATGATAGTCGCCCCAATATAACTATCCTGGTAAACACTAAAAGCTGCCATTTGCGCCCCCAAAAATAACAATTTTATTCGCACTATATTTATAGCACATATTCTCCCGGCATTAAATGGACAAAGTTGACAAGCGTTTTTTGAGGGTAATTTATTACACAGTATGTGGACAGCGTGGATAATGTGGAAAACATCTGACCATGGTGTCAGATAACAACCTCTCCGCTCTTATATTTATTGAATTTCAAAAAATCCGGAGCATTATTAAATATCCACAGTTTTGAAAAGAATATCCACGAAAGAATATTTTCAGGAGCCAATATTTTTCGTGGATATAGTGGATTAGCTTTTCCCTGCAAGGAGAGCATCGCCTATTTTATAAGCTTCTCCCGCTCCGAGAGTTATCACCAGATCACCCTTTGTGCAATTTTCCAAAAGGTATTTTTCAATTTTTTCAAATTCGGGAATATAGATTGCCCTGGTTCCCATCTTTTCAAGTGAAGCACAAAGATCCGCGGAGCTGATCCCGAGATTATCCGTTTCTCTTGCGGGATAGATATCAGGCATGATAACCACATCCGCCTGGGAAAGCGCCTTTACAAAATCATCAAAAAATGCCTTTGTGCGGGTGTATGTATGGGACTGGAACACAACAAATAAGCGGTTGTGCTCTATCTTTTTCGCGACGCTCATGGTTGCCTCTATCTCTGTTGGATGATGAGCGTAATCATCGACGATATTAAATCCCTTTACCTCTCCCTTGTACTCAAAGCGTCTGTCCGCCCCCGTAAACCCGGAGATACCGAGAAGGGTCTTTTCGGGATCTATTCCGAGACTGTCGCTTACAGCGAGGGCCGCTAGGCAGTTGGTAACATTATGCTCTCCGGGCACCTTGAGGGTAACATTTCTTTCCCCGTAGGGAGTTACGGCGGTAAATGCCGCACATCCGAAGGCATTAAACTCTATATCCTTTGCGGAGTAATCGGTCTTTTCCCCGTAGCTGTCCGTCCCGGTTTTACTGAAAGTCAGTACTTTGCAGGTAAGGCTTTGCGTAAAGTAATGCCAGTTTTCTATCTCACCGCAGATAACCAGGGTTCCGTCCGACGGGAGCAACTCCGCAAATCTTCTGAAGGATGCTCTTATATCATCGAGATCCTTAAAGAAATCGAGATGATCCTCCTCAACATTCATTATCACGCCGATTCGGGGAAAGAACTGGAGAAAGCTGTTTGTATATTCACATGCCTCAACCACAAAGTAATCCTTTGCGCCGACACGGGTATTTCCTCCGATAGACTTAAGCACTCCTCCATTGTTTATTGTCGGATCGACCCCCGCCGCAAGGAGTATCTCACTTATCATGGAGGTCGTCGTAGTCTTTCCGTGGGTTCCGCTGACAGCTATCGGAGTACGGTAATTCTTCATCATCTGTCCGAGAAGCTCTCCTCTCCAAAGATGGGGAAGACCAAGCTCCATAGTCTTGCAGTACTCGGGATTATCGGGATGGATCGCCGCGGAAAACACCACACAGTCTATGTCCGGCGTTATGTTTTCTTTCTTTTGTCCGTAAAAGATCTTTATTCCTTCTTTTTCGAGTTTTTCCGTGATCTCACTCTTATCCCTGTCCGACCCGCAGACATCAAATCCCGCATTCTTAAGGATCTGCGCAAGTCCGCTCATGCTTATCCCGCCGATTCCGGCAAAATAAACCTTGCAGGGCCTGGAAAAATCAAGTTTAAAACCTTGTTCCGAAGACATCACTCTACCTCCAAATATTTAAGTCTGATAATTCGCAGAATAAATCAAAAATACTAATTCTTTATATATGTCACAAAATTACTTCCGGCTCTTTCAAAGAGCTCCGAAGCATTTTCATACGAGAGTCTCTCGAGACTGCCCTTTGCGGGATCAAGAACGATTATCGAAGAATTTGTGTCATTGTACCCGACGATAAGCACTGCCTCATCCTCCCCCAGGAGAGCAAGCACCGGTGTCTCTTTATTTATATAATACAACATAAGCTCAAGATCGCAATCCGAAATGACCAAAACCTTTGCGCCCGTCAGGTTGTCCGTCAGTATCTGGGGAGCGGACTGCCCCTGCTCGCGGAGGTATTCCGAGTTTCTTATCACACCCTCATTTTTCAGCATGGCATCAAGACAGACCGCAAGGGTGCTCTCTTCCTCGGAAGCAACCTCCTCCGTGATGGACATTATCTGGTTTTTCGTGCTCCTCTTTGTCCTCTTCCAGATCATGTCGCCGTCAGCGTCCATAACCCAGCCGGCAAGGGAATTGGCCTCTTTTATCGCGTTTGATGGAAGGTTATACATACCGGCCACCCCGTATGCGGAATATACAATATATCTTCCTGCCGCTTCGGGCTCTATACTGACATTACGTCCGCCTTCATAAACTATCTCCTTCGGTGAAACGATCTTTAGCGTATTTTCATCTACATTCTTCGGAAGCTGAAGCTGAACATAAGTCTTGTAGATATCGACCACTGTCGTCGCGTCGGTAACTCTCACTCCTCCGCTCATATCCTCCGCGGTTATATAGTCGGGCTTTTCCTCCTTGACCCGTCCGTTTTCGTCAATTGATACTCTTTTTAGAGTAAGCTGGTTTTCGCTGAGTTCCACATCGGTAATATAAAGACCCTCGGCACTGTATGTCCTTATTTCCGCTCCCTCCTCGTCACAGATCACGATCTTGTACATAGGGAAAAACAGCCTTCCCGAGCTCTCTCTTCTCGTATCCCCGATATGCGCCACGCCGTAGATAACATCCTCCCCGATAAATCCCAGAGACCGGATCGAATCGCCCTCGTCGACGGATATTACCTTGTCCACCTCCGACTTAAGATTCGTAAGTGTAATGCTTTCCGGCAGGGAGGAATCCTCGTATACGCTCCTGCTTATAAGTATTCTGTGGTCGCTGCTCGTCACAAGTGTATCATCCGTACCGAGATCATTCCTTATGCTGACCTTTCTGTTGTCGAGTTCAACGCAGTACACCTTGTTTTCAAAGCTGAGGAAAAGATGATTCTCCCTGTTGAGATAAAGCAGAGTATCCATCTCGGATCTTAAAATGCCGTAGGATCTGTTGTAAGGGATATACAGCAGCTCCTCGATCGTATTCAGCTTTCCGTCAAAGTGATAGACCTCTATACCGACCTCTCCCTCGTGGCGTCCGCTGTTCATATATCCGTATACGGCAAAGCTCACCGTGCCGCTCTCATCGACACCGAGTATCTTTATGTCATGAGCATCGTACATTGCTCTCGGGTCGAACTCTTCCTCTCCGGAAAAGGCAAAAACCGTGGTCAGCTTGTTTTCCTTCGACTGGTATGCAAAAAGCTTTCCCGCCGAAATAAAAGCAACCGTATTACCGTCCTCGCTCTCCTCAAAGCTTACCTCTCTGTCGGTAATACCGAGCACGATCTTGTCATTGATACAAAGATTCTTTGGGGAAGGAAGCTGCTCCATCGATCGCTGATAATCGATAAGAAGCATTCTCTCCTTGCCGACCATAATACGGAAATACTCGGAAAGCCTGTAATACACCCTGTCTTCGTCATCCCCGGAAAAAGCTATATAGTCCGTGGTTATCTCAGCCATATCCTCCGAGATCTCCTTCAAGGCGATAGCGGGCTCACCTGTCTGTTTTATTCCGAGATCACCATAGGTTATCTGGTCAAGGCTCGAATGGATATCCACACTTGCAAAGCTGGAATTGTCATTTAAGGAGGAGTTTGTCTCAATATATTTTTTGATATCGGAAGCACTGCTCTTGTCAAACAGCTTATCATGAAAATCCTTTACAAACGAAAGCTTTTCATCTGCTAAAAGAGCATCCCCCCACACAACATCCGTGTAAAAAAATATTGTTTTATCTTCTTCCGTATAAAGCGTTATTTCAAGGGAGTATATCTCTTCTTCCTGTATGAGATCCTTGAGCACAAGGGTGCCGTTTACGACATCTCCGTTTTCCCGGAGATTACTTATCTCTCCGTTCTCGATAAGCCTCTCGCCGTCCCGGGTTCTGAGCTCGTAATCCGCTCCGGATATCCGATTGCCGAAGCAATCTATCATAAAATTTAATTCTCTGCCGCTTCCGAGGACCGTCAGATTATCGGAAGCTCCACTTACCGTCTGCTTTTCCGAATAGCCGTGCAGATCATTATATGTAAATTCACCCCTCACCATCGTAACCATTGGGTAGGTCGCCGGATCAAGTTCCAGCGTTATGTTGTCATGACCCTCATTGAGTATTCGCGATGCGACTATGAGAGTTACAACAAAAACCACCACCAGCAGCGCGGCGCGGATGAGCGATTTTTTCAAATTAGCAAGATTCATGGTATTTAGCGAAAAAAGACGCCCCGCGCGGGGCGCCTTTATTTATTCTTTTATTAAGTCTTTTATTTAATAACCTTTATGCGTGCCATAGCTCTCTGAAGCGCCGTCTCTGCCCTTGCAACATCAAGGTTTTCATACTTGTTCTTAAGCCTTTCCTGGGCACGCTGCAGGGCTTCGTTAGCCCTCTTCTCATCAATCTCATCGGGCCACTCTATGATCTCCGCGAGAATGGATATCCTGTCGGGAAGTATCTCCGCGAAACCGGCGTGCAATGCCGCTATACGCAAACCTTCCTTCTCATGGATACGCAAGATTCCGGGCTTTACGATAACAGTGAGCGGAATGTGACCGGGATAAACACCGATCTCTCCCTCAGTAGTATTAAATTCTACCATCTCCGCCTCTCCCTCGTAGAAAACTCTCTCGGGAGTGATTATCCGGAGTTCAAACATATTATCAGCCATGAGGACTCCTTACATGTATTACTTGTTTGCGTTATACTTCTCTACCACATCATCGATGGTTCCCACGCTCATGAAGTAGCTCTCGGGGATATCGTCATGCTTTCCGTCAAGGATCTCTCTGAATCCGCGGATGGTCTCCGAAATCGGAACATATTTTCCTACAAGTCCGGTGAACTGCTCTGCTACGAAGAAGGGCTGTGAAAGGAAACGCTGAACCTTTCTCGCTCTGGATACGACCAGCTTGTCCTCCTCGGAAAGCTCGTCCATACCAAGGATAGCGATGATATCCTGGAGCTCCTTATAACGCTGAAGTATCTCCTGGACTCCACGGGCTGTCTGGTAATGCTCATCTCCAACAACTCTGGGATCGAGGATCCTCGAAGTCGACTCAAGAGGATCAACCGCAGGATAAATACCGAGCTCTACGATGGAACGGGAAAGAACCGTCGTAGCGTCAAGGTGTGCAAAAGTAGTAGCGGGTGCGGGGTCAGTAAGGTCGTCCGCAGGTACATATACCGCCTGAACGGAAGTAATGGAGCCGTTTCTTGTAGATGTGATCCTCTCCTGGAGAGCACCCATCTCCGTCTGAAGGGTGGGCTGATAACCAACCGCCGAAGGAAATCGTCCGAGAAGTGCGGAAACCTCGGAACCTGCCTGTGTGAAACGGAAAATGTTGTCGATGAAAAGAAGTACATCCTTTCCACCCTTATCACGGAAGTATTCTGCCATTGTAAGTCCCGTAAGCCCTACTCTCATTCTTGCTCCCGGGGGCTCGTTCATCTGACCGAAGACCATCGTTGTCTTGTCAATAACTCCCGACTCACTCATCTCGTGGTAAAGGTCATTACCCTCACGGGTACGCTCACCTACGCCTGTAAATACGGAATATCCGCCGTGCTCGGTCGCAATGTTTCTGATGAGCTCCTGTATAAGGACTGTCTTACCTACACCTGCACCTCCGAAAAGACCGATCTTACCACCCTTCTGGTAGGGGCAAAGAAGGTCAACGACCTTTATACCGGTCTCAAGAAGTTCAGCCTCGGTGGACTGCTCCTCAAAGGAAGGTGCCGCTCTGTGGATGGGCTCGTAAGTAACTCCCTCCGGAGCGGGTTTATTGTCTATGGGCTGTCCAAGTACATTAAATATGCGTCCGAGAGTATTCTCGCCCACAGGCACCGATATGGGAGCTCCGGTAGCGATCGCCTCTGTTCCGCGGACAAGCCCGTCCGTCGGTCCCATCGCGATACATCTTACAGTATCGTCTCCAAGATGCTGGGAAACCTCAACCACCAGTTCCCCTCCATCCTTTAACGGGATACGGATTGCTTCATTGATTTCAGGAAGCTTCCCCTCATCGAAACGGATATCGAGAACCGCACCGATGATCTGGGTTACTTTTCCTTTGTTCTCTGCCATTTATAACCTCATATCTGCCGCCCAAAGCGGCTGCAATATGGTTTTCCAAAGATCTGTATTTCTTTGTTTAGCTGATCGCCTCCGAACCTGCGATGATCTCTGTGAGTTCCTGTGTAATGGATCCCTGACGAGCTCTGTTGTACTGAAGGGAAAGCTTGTCTATCATCTCCTCAGCATTGCTCGTCGCGTTATCCATGGCCTGCATACGCGCACCGTTCTCACTCGCGATAGATGCCTTAAGACCTCCGTATATCAGACTGCTGATATACTTGGGAACTATCATATCTATCGCTTCGACATCCTCCGGTTCAAAGTTCATTACCGCGTCGGAATCGTCTTCATTATCCTCCGCCTCCACGGGCAGGAGCTTGATAAGTCTCGGTTCCTGACTTACGGTGTTTTTAAAGAAGGTATATGCAAGATAAATCTCGCCGATCTCTCCTGCCTCAAAGGATTTAAGCAGTCTCTCTGTAAGTGCGTTCACCTCAGAGTACAGCGGATCCTCGATGATCTCGGGCAGTTCCTCCCTGATGGTGTATCCGTGTCTTGCAAAAGCCTCTCGGCCCTTGTTTCCCACCGCGTATATATCAAGATCTTCCTTCTTGAAAGCATCATTTCTGGTGATCAGCTTCACCACATTGGAATTATAGCCGCCGGCTAAACCTCTGTTGGAGGTTATTACGACCACAGCCTTTCTCGGGGACTCGCCCGCGGTAAGGAATCTGTGCTCGATATGTCCGACACGGGAAAGAATACTGTTTACCGTGCGGTACATACTGTCAAAGTAATACCTGGATTTCTCCGCAGCCGACCTCGCTCTCTGGAGCTTTACGGTTGAGACCAGTTTCATGGCCTTGGTTATCTGCTGGGTTCCCTATATACTCGACCTGCGGCGTTTAATATCGCGCATTGATGCCATAGTCTATTACCTCTTATTGGTTCATTGTTTAAGGAAACCGGCCTTGAATTCCACGATAGCCTTCTTAAGCTTCTCCTCGATCTCGTCGGAGATAACCTTTGTATCAACGATCGAGCTGGGTATCTCGGGATACTTTGTTTTGATAAACTCAAAGAAATCCTTCTCAAAGCGCGTGATATCCTCTACGGGAACATCCAGCAGATACTTTCTCGTTACAGCGTAGATTATAAGTATCTGGTACTGAACCGGCATAGGTGAATACTGGGGCTGTTTTAATACCTCCCTTATTCTTTCACCCTGTGCAAGCTTTTCCTTTGTATCATTATCAAGCTCCGAGCCGAACTGTGCGAAGGATGCAAGCTCTCTGTACTGGGCAAGCTCGGTACGGATAGGAGCGGCGATCTTCTTCATAGCCTTGATCTGTGCCGCACCACCTACACGGGATACGGAAAGACCTGCGTTTACAGCCGGACGGAAACCGGAGTTAAACATCTCTGTCTCAAGATATATCTGTCCATCGGTAATGGAGATAACATTTGTCGGTATATATGCCGAAACATCTCCTGCCTGGGTCTCGATAATGGGAAGGGCAGTAAGTGAACCTCCGCCGTACTCATCACTCATGCGAGCTGCACGCTCGAGAAGTCTTGAGTGGAGATAGAATACATCTCCGGGATAAGCCTCACGTCCGGGTGGACGACGAAGGAGCAGGCTGAGCGTCCGGTATGCGGTAGCATGCTTACTGAGGTCATCATAGATAACAAGCACATCCTCACCGTTCTCCATCCATTCCTCACCGATAGCGCATCCGGAGTAAGGAGCGATATACTGGAGGGGAGCAAGGTCGCTGGCTGTTGATACAACAACCGTTGTATAAGTCATTGCGCCGAACTCCTCAAGTGTTTTAACGATATTCGCAACGGTAGAAGCCTTCTGACCGATTGCAACATAAATACATTTTACATTCTGACCCTTCTGGTTTATGATCGTATCGATCGCGATGGCGGTCTTACCGGTCTGACGGTCTCCGATGATAAGCTCACGCTGTCCGCGACCGATGGGGATCATGGAGTCGATAGCCTTTATACCGGTCTGGAGAGGAGTGTCAACGCTCTTACGGGTAATAACGCCGCTCGCCACTCTCTCGATCTTACGATATTTTGTGGTCTGTATGGGACCCTTGCCATCAATCGGCTGACCCAGCGCATTTACGACTCTTCCGAGCATTGCGTCGCCTACAGGCACCTCAACTACTCGTCCGGTCGTCTTTACAAGGTCGCCCTCGTTTATGTTCTTGGAATTTCCGAGAAGAACGACACCCACATTATCTTCCTCAAGGTTGAGGACCATTCCGTAGATATCTCCGGGGAACTCAAGGAGCTCGCCCTGCATCGCATTCTCAAGACCATGAACACGCGCGATACCGTCCGCCACCTGAATGACCGTACCCACATCGGCCACATCAAGGGTGGATGCATATCTTTTGATCTGTTCCTTGATGACAGAACTTATTTCTTCAGGTTTTAAATTCATTGCCTTAATAGCACCTTTCTTCCGGCACGGTTACCCGAGCTGGAGTTCTAATAATTCCTTGGTCAAATCATTCAATCTGCTCTTGATACTCGAATCAACCACGCGGTCTCCGATACGGATGACCATACCTCCTATAAGCTCCGGATCGACAATGTAGTTGTACTCTATTGTCTTGTAATCCGTAGTCTCAAGAAGCTTGTCGCGCACCATGCTCCTGCCATCGAGATCGAGGGGCTTGGGAGTAGTGATGTATGCAACACCTATTCCCTGGGATTCTTTCTCCTTGTCGATGAAGTACTGGAATATATGATCGATTTCCCGGAATCTCTCCTTGTCGACGATTATCCGGATAAATCCCGTTAACTCGTCGCTCGCTCTTCCCTTAAAAACTTCATCTACAGTCCTCAGCTTATCCTGCTTTGATATTCCCGGATGCAGCATCATCTTTGTGAATTCGGGATTGGATTTAAGTATCTCACGGACAGATTGAATTTCCTCAAGCATCTCGGATGCTTTGTTTTCCTCGTGTGCAAGCTCAAATAAGGCTTCACCGTAGGTTTTGGAAACTAACTTTGCCATGTACTTTTACCTATTTCCTTAAGCGTGTCTTCTACCAACTTGTCCTGAATAGTGGTATCGATTTTCTCGGAAACCACCTTTTCGGCTATCATTGAGGCTATCACGATCATCTCTCGTTTAACCTCATCCGCTGCCTTCTGCTTTTCAAGCTCTGCCTCGGTACGCGCGTGCGCAAGTATCCTGTCGGCCTCATCACGGGCCTCTGCCACGATCCTGTTCTCGTTTTCGAGAGCGCGCCTGCGGGCACTGCTTAAAATCTCCTCAGCTTCCTTGTCGATATTCTTGATTTTTTCCTCGTACTCCGCTTTTAAAGCATCTGCCGACGCCTTTGTATCGTGAGCCTCCGCAATCTCATCATGGATCCTCTGCTTACGATTATTCAGCATCTTTCTTACGGGGTTGAACAAAAGAAAACTGAAGGCAAAAAACAAAACTAAGATAGCAAT
>JAFVCL010000058.1 GCA_017479285.1 Lachnospiraceae bacterium | reverse complement strand
CTGGTTACGCTGCGCGAAAATGATCCCAGCAATATTTACACGAATGTGTCAGAGATATTTGATAGAAAATACCGGTGGTCCGACTGATAAAAGTCTAGATCACCGGTATTTTTATCTCAAGTTGGGGTCTGAACAGTAACATTTTTTATGGTTTTTTTGCCATTTCACAGACCTTTTCAAAATCAAGCCTGCCTCCAAAAAGGTCAAGGGCACTTCCAACAGTCATATTTATCTTGCCTCTGCCGCTGTCCCTTAAAAGCCCGATATCTTCATAGCTGTGTACCCCGCCCGCATAAGTGACCGGCAACCCGTCATACCCGGAGAGCATTTTTACCAGCTCCGTTTCTATTCCGGAATTCTTGCCCTCTACATCCACAGCATGAACGAGAAATTCGTCGCAGTATCCGGACAGCTCCTCAAGGAGCTTTACAGTTACGCTAACGCCGGTGATCCTCTGCCATCTGTCCGTGACCACCTTATAACCGTCGTCTGTCTTTCTGCAGCTAAGGTCAAGTACAAGTCTTTCCTTTCCGACAGCGGATGTCATCCTTTTTAAATTATCCATGTCTATGCTGCCGTTCCTGAAAACATAGGATGTAACGATCACATGGGAAGCGCCTTTATCAAGGTATTCCTCCGATGTCTCGGGGCGTATGCCCCCTCCTATCTGCATCCCCCCGGGGAAAGCGGCGAGAGCCGAAAGAGCCTCGCTTTTTGTCGCTTCATAATACTCGCTCAAGGCAGGGTTTAAAAGTATTATATGCCCTCCCTTTAAACCTTTATCCCGGTAAAGACCCGCGTAATACCCTGCATCCTTCTCCGAGACGAAGTTTTCAAGCGCAGAGCTTCCTTCATCCCTCAGCGAGCTTCCGACTATCTGTTTTACTTTTCCGTTGTGGATATCTATACAAGGTCTGAATTCCATTTTGCCATCCTAGATAAGCTCATCTATAACCATGCTCATATCGTACATACCCGCAGGCTTTCCCGCGAGAAACTTAGCCGCAGAAACCGCGCCCCTTCCAAAGAGAGCCTTGGAATATGCCGTATGGGAAAGGGTAACGACCTCGTCCTGTCCGGCAAAGATAACATCATGGTCCCCGACGATGGTTCCGCCCCTTACAGCACTTATACCGATTTCCTTTTGAGGTCTCTTTAATCTGCGTCCGCTTCTGTCGTAAACATATTCATATTTATCCTTTTCATCAAAGGCGCTGTTTACGGAATCCGCAAGGGCAATAGCTGTTCCGCTGGGTGCATCCAGCTTAAGATTATGGTGCTTTTCCACAACCTCGATATCAAACCCGTTTTCCGCAAGAACCGGCGAGATTTCTTTTAAGACCTTCATAAGCAGATTGATCCCGAGAGACATATTTGCGGATTTGAGTATCGCAACCTTTCCGGAGGTTTCCTTTACTTTATTGAGCTGCTCCGGGGTAAGACCCGTTGTGCAGAGAACAACGGGAATATTCTTCTCTGCGCAATAATCAAGAAGTCCGTCCACAGCGGTGGCGGTGGAAAAATCTATTATAACATCTGCCCCCTCCGGAATATCCTCCAGATTCGCGAAAACGGGATAGGGATTGTGACCGTCGTCGAATTTGTCTACCCCCGCAAGCATATTTATATTATCATCAGCTGCCACTATTCCCGAGATAACCTGACCCATTTTTCCGTTACATCCGTGCATTACTACATTTATCATTTCAATCCTCCTGTTGCGTGACTGACATTTTTAAAAGAGGCAGGAAGAATAAACTCCCTGCCTTAAAACTTATAATTAAAAACCGTTCTTATTTAAGAACACCGTACTCCCTCATTGCCTTTGCAAGTCTCTCGGTGTTGGCAGGCTCCATTTCGGTAAGAGGAAGTCTTATTCCTCCGGGTGTAAGTCCCATAAGATTAAGAGCCTTCTTAACGGGGATGGGATTTACCTCACAGAAAAGCGCATTGCAGAGCTCCAGCGCACGAAGCTGCTCAGCGCAGGACTCCTTAACCTTTCCATCGAAATAAAGCTGGCAGATATCGTGAGTCTCCTTCGGTGCCACATTCGCGAGAACCGAGATAACTCCCTTTCCTCCGAGTGAAAGGATGGGCACGATCTGGTCGTCATTTCCGGAATAGATGTCGATGCATCCCTTGCTTATAGCCGCAAGATGTGCGATCTGGCTGATATTTCCGCTTGCCTCCTTTATTGCAACGATATTTTTGCAATCCTGTGCAAGACGAACTGCAGTCTCGGGAAGAATATTACATCCCGTTCTGCTGGGAACATTGTAAAGGATCGCCGGCACATTTATCGCATCCGCGGTGGTCTTAAAGTGAGCGTAAAGTCCGTTCTGGGTAGCTTTGTTATAATAAGGGCTCACGAGAAGGACTCCGTCCACACCGTAGCTCTCCGCCTCCTTTGAAAGGTAAACAGCCGTATCAGTGCAGTTGGAACCTGTTCCGGCGATAACCGGGATTCTCTTTTTTACAACATCAACACAGAATTTAACGGTCTCAAGATGTTCCTCATGGCTCTGGGTAGAAGCCTCACCCGTGGTACCGCATACAATTATTGCATCGGTTCCTCCTGCGATCTGAAACTCAATGAGCTTTTCAAATGCAGGATAATCGATATCTCCGTTCTCTTTCATAGGTGTGACTATCGCAACACCCGATCCGGTAAAAATAGACATATATTATCCTCTTTCTGTAAATAAAAGTCTTTAAGCCCTAACTTTACAAATTTAAATTATAACACCTGGAACGCCATTATTCAATAAGCTTCTTATGGTTCCCTTCGTCTTATTGGTTTTGCGCAAATCCGGCCCGCTTTCTGAGTCTTGAATCAAGGAGTTTTTTCCTTATGCGGAGCTTGGTCGGGGTTACCTCCAAAAGCTCATCCGTCTCTATGAAATCAAGAGCCTGCTCCAGAGAAAGAATCCTCGGGGGAGTCAGCCTTAATGCCTCGTCAGCGCTGGAGGAACGGGTGTTGGTAAGCTGCTTTTTCTTGCAGACATTTACTTCGATATCCTCGGACTTTCCTGTCTGTCCCACAACCATTCCGGCGTATACCTTTTCTCCCGGTCCGATAAAGAGCGTTCCTCTCTCCTGGGCGTTAAAGAGTCCGTAGGTAATAGCCTCTCCCGCTTCAAAAGCGATAAGCGAACCCTGCTTGCGGTAGGAGATATCTCCCTTGTAGGGGGAATATCCGTCAAAAATCGTATTAAGGATACCGTTTCCCTTGGTGTCCGTCATAAACTCACCCCGGTATCCGATAAGACCTCTTGAGGGAATCGAAAACTCAAGCCTTGTATATGTTCCTCCGGAGATACTTCCCATATTCTTAAGCTCGCCCTTACGCTGACCGAGCTTTTCTATTACCGCTCCGGCGAAATCGTTGGGAACATCGATATACGCAAGCTCCATGGGCTCGAGACGTTTTCCGTTCTCGTCCTCCTTGTAGAGCACCTGGGCCTTGGAAACCGCAAATTCAAACCCCTCACGGCGCATATTTTCGATAAGCACGGAAAGATGCAGCTCTCCTCTTCCGCTTACCTTGAATCTGTCTGTCGAATCCGTCTCCTCTACGCGAAGTGAAACATCCGTGTTAAGCTCCCGCATAAGCCTGTCTCTTATATGACGGCTTGTTACATACTTCCCCTCCTGTCCGGCAAGCGGCGAATCATTGACGATAAAGTCCATCGCAATCGTAGGCTCGGAAATCTTCTGGAAAGGTATCGGGGAAACATTATCCGGTGAGCAGAGCGTGTCTCCGATGTGGATATCCGTGATTCCGGATATGGCAACGATGGAACCGATGCCCGCCTCCTTTACCTCCACCTTTGAGAGTCCGTCAAACTCATACAGCTTGCTTACCTTGACCTTGATCTGCTTATCAGGCTCGTGATGGTTGCAGATAACAACATCCTGATTTACCTTAATGCTTCCGTTATCTACCTTTCCGACACCGATCCTTCCGACATACTCGTTGTAATCGATGGTGCTTATAAGCACCTGCGTACCGGCATCCGGATCTCCCTCGGGAGCGGGAATATAATCGAGGATGGTCTCAAAAAGAGGCTCCATATTTGTTCCGGGCTCGGATGCGTCAAGGGACGCGATTCCGGTCTTTGCGGACGCGAAAACAAAAGGACAGTCAAGCTGTGAATCATCCGCATCAAGCTCAAGAAAGAGCTCCAGAACCTCATCAACAACCTCATCCGGTCTCGCCTCCGGACGATCGATCTTATTGATACAGACAATTACCGGAAGCTTTAATTCAAGCGCCTTTCTAAGCACGAACTTGGTCTGGGGCATTGCTCCCTCGAACGCGTCAACCACAAGGATAACACCGTTTACCATCTTAAGTACGCGCTCAACCTCTCCTCCGAAATCGGCGTGACCGGGGGTGTCGATTATATTTATCTTTGTCCCCTTATACATTACCGCCGTGTTCTTTGAAAGGATTGTGATCCCTCTCTCACGCTCTATGTCATTTGAATCCATGACGCGTTCCGCTACCTCCTGGTTCTCGCGAAATACGCCGCTCTGCTTCAATAGCTCATCGACCAGTGTAGTCTTACCGTGGTCTACATGGGCTATGATAGCAATGTTTCTTACATCTTCTCTTTTCTGTCTCATTTTTTCATAATCCTCTTACATCTGTATTTATAATCCGTTAAACAAAGAGTCTCCTTCGGCTCTCTGCGCTCCGGTGTTCAAACTTAAGCTTACTTATACCCCCTTTTTACATTCGCTGCCTGTTCCTTCATATCCCTCGCATTTTCAAGCGCGGCCTTTGACTCCTCATCGCTTCCCAAAAGCCTTGCAAGTTCTCTTACCGATTCTTCGTCCTCGATACATCTTACCGATGTGTGTGTAGCCTTGTTTTCGGTACTCTTTTCGATAACAAAATGCGAATCCGCCATCGCGGCAATCTGGGGAAGATGCGTTATGCAAAGCACCTGGTGCCTTCTTCCCAAAAGTCCCAGCTTCTCGGAAACCTTCCATGCAGTCCTTCCGCTTATACCTGCATCGATCTCATCAAAAATAAGCGTGTCCGTGCTGTCCTGCTCTGCCATGACCGTCTTGATACCAAGCATGATCCTCGAAAGCTCTCCCCCGCTTGCAACACTTCCGAGAGGCTTTAATCCCTCCCCCGGGTTTGTGGATATCATAAACTCCACCTCATCCGCGCCCTTCGCGGACGGCTCATCCAGAGGCTTAATGCTTATCTCAAACTCCACGGTCAGGAAATTCAGACCGATAAGCGATTCCTTAAGTTCCTTAGACAGCCTTTCAGCAACCTTCTTCCGTGCCTTTGTAAGCTGTCCGCAGAGCCCTGTAAGCTCTCCATAGAGCTTATCGGACCTTTCTCTAAGGGATTTTATATATCCTTCGTAATCACTGAGCTTACCGAGCCGCTCCGAGGCATCCCCGGCATAATCCAGTATCTTACTGATACTGTCTCCGTACTTTCTTTTGAGATCGTTTATAAGATCCAGCCTCTCCGTTACGCTCTCAAACTCTCCCTCCTCAAAATCATAATCGGCGAGGAAGCCCGAAAGATCCCTGTTAAAGTCATTTAAAAGGCTCTCTATATCGCTTATCTGGCCCACAAGAGCTTCAAGTCTTTTGTCGTAATTACTTACGCTTACAATATTTCTCAGAGCCTGTCCGACAAGCTGCGAGGCGTTTCCCTCGGACTCTGAGGTTGCGGAATATGCCTCCCCCAAAGCCTCCACGATCTTTCTTGCATTTGACATCCGCGAATACTTTTCTTCAAGGAGAACATCCTCGTCCTCCTTTAAGCATGCGCTTTCTATCTCGTTAACCTCAAATTCAAGAAGCGACTTTTCCCTCTCGACCTCGGAGCTGTCCTTCTCGTTTTCCTTCAGCTCCGCAAGGGCCTTTTTGTAATCCGAAAAACATCGGGAGGTTTTTTCGAGGAGTACCTTTATCTCCTTTTCCCCGTAGGCGTCAAGTATCTCAAGATGTTTTGATTTTTTAAGAAGACTCTGGTGCTCATGCTGACCGTGAATATCGATCAGCTCCTCCGCCAGCGACTGAACCTGCTTTACGGTTACGGTCTCACCGTTTATCCTGCAGGAGCTTTTTCCCTGCATAAGCTTTCTTGTAAGGATTATCTGACCGTCATCCTCCGGTTCGATTTCCATCTCCCGAAGCTTATCCAAAACCTTTTTATCCTTACTTACAAAGACAAGCTCGACATAACCGCTGTCACTCCCCTGCCTTAACATCGAAGCGTCAAATTTACCGCCGAGCGCAAGATTTACGGAGCCGATAAGAAGCGATTTTCCGGCTCCAGTCTCTCCGGTTATTATATTAAGACCTTCGGTAAAATAGCTTTCCGTCTCTTCTATCAGAGCCAGATTCTTTACATGAATACTCTGTAGCATATACTTATGATGGTCCCCCTTTATGCTAAACTAAAAAGATCTCACATTTCAGACCAATGATCTGATCTTTTCCATGAGTGACCTGGTCTCCGGGACAGTTCTTACCGCGGCCATGATCGTATCGTCTCCCGCGATGCTGCCGACTATCTCCTTAAAATCCATAGCGTCGATAGCCGCCGCAACCGCCATAGCCATACCCGAAACCGTCTTTATTACCAGAATATTCTGGGCCATATCAACAGAAACAAAACCGTCCTTTAAAACGCGTATATATTTATCGGAGAGGTCGTTCTCCCGGCTGCCGATAAGTATGTATTTCTGATTTCCCATACTTCCCGCAACCTTCGTAAGACCCAGCTCCCTTATGTCTCTCGAAACAGTCGCCTGAGTCACCTCAAACCCGCTTTTGCAAAGAAGCTCCGCAAGCTCCTCCTGCGTTCCGATCTCGTTATTCTCAATAAGTTCAATAAGCTTTTTCTGCCTTAAACCCTTCATATCATTTCTCACTCATCTTTTTGTTAAGTACCTGCAAAAAACTGTCCCTGCCCAGCTTTGCAAATTTGATCTTCGCTTCGGATCTTTTTACCGTTATGCTTTCCCCGGTCTTTACGATCCTTTTCCCCGCACCGTCAAAGCTGAGCTCCATCTCCTGTATGTCGCCCTCCTTCGACGCCGGAATATCTATTCTAACCTCGTCATTGCTTGAAAGAATTATGCTCCTGCTGTACAAGCTGTGAGGACAGATAGGCGTAAGTATTATAAGCTCGGATGCCGGATTTGCGATAGGTCCTCCTGCCGAGAGGTTATATCCGGTAGAGCCCGTCGGAGTGGAAACTATCATGCCGTCCGCAAGGTATGTTCCCAGCGGCTGTCCGTTTACGAATATATCAAAGCTGAATATCCTCAAACTTCCGCTCCTTGAAAGAACCACATCGTTAAGCGCGTTTACACTTCCCGCCCCGGAGGAGCTTCCCTCCAAAAGAAGCCTGTTCTCGATGGTAAAATCATCCGCAAGAAGCCTGTCAAGAGCGCTCTCTATCGAACCGGTCTCAATCTCCGTAAGAAAACCCAGCGTTCCGAGATTTATGCCGATTACAGGGCCGTTCATAAACTCAGGCTCGCGTATGGCCTGAAGCATGGTCCCGTCCCCTCCGAGAACGATGGTCATAACATCCTCGCCGGGCTCCCCCCGGTAGTCGGAAAAAAGCGATACTTCGGCGCCCTTTTCCTTAAGATAAGTTCTCACCCTTTCCGTTATCGTACCGTTCTTATCCTTGTATGGATTTTTGTAGATCACAAATTTTTTCATAAAATCTCATGTGACTCCGAAACTAATTCTTCGATCTTTTCTTTGAATTCGCCGTCAAGCGCAGGTCCCTGTCCGCCTGCGATCACTTCCGCCAGTCGCTCTTCCGCTTCCCTCTCCGAAAGAGCAAGTATATCCCCGTTTATATCTTCCCGTTTCCGGATATACATCAGATATTCTATATTTCCCTCCGGTCCTTTTATGGGAGAAAAATCGATATTTCTTACTTCAAAACCGATCATATCCGCAAATGTAACGATTTTGGATACGACCTCTTTATGAGTCTTTGCCTCTCTTACGACCCCGTTTTTTCCAACCTTGTCTTTTCCCGCCTCAAACTGGGGCTTTATAAGGCAAACCATCTCACCTCCGGGCTTTAAAAGATTTCTCGCGGGGATAAGTATCTTTGTGAGAGAAATAAAAGACACATCCACACTCGCAAAATCAAGAGTATCCTCTATATCCTCCGGCTTCATGAAGCGGAAATTCGTCTGCTCCATAACGACAACTCTCCCGTCGTTTCTAAGCTTCCAGTCCAGCTGTCCGTGTCCCACATCCACCGAATAGACCTTGTCCGCCCCCTTTTGGAGCATACAGTCGGTAAATCCTCCGGTGGACGCGCCTATATCCATGCAGACCTTTCCGCCGAGTTCAAAGCCCCAAATCTCCATGGCCTTTTCAAGCTTTAATCCGCCCCGGCTCACATACTTCGGCGAGCTCCCCCTTACTTCAACCTTAACCTTTGAAGTGTCAAAAAAGCTTCCCGCTTTGTCCTCTTTCTGTCCGTTTACATAAACGACTCCGGACATTATAATGGCCTTTGCCTTTTCTCTCGACGGTGCATATCCTTCCTGCACCAGTATCACATCAAGTCGTTCTTTCATAAAATGAAAACAGTATCTAAAAAATAAATCCAAGCAGGAATTAAATACTGCTTAAATAACCTCCAGTATCCTCTCAGTTACCGAATCCGCATCGATTCCCGTAAGCTTCTTCAAAAGACCGCAGTCTCCGTGCTCAACATATTCATCCGGAAGGCTTATGATAAGACACCTTGTATCTGTACCCACATCGGAAAGCTTTTCCCTGTTTATAAAATCAAGTACTCTCTCTCCGAATCCTCCACTTCTTACATTCTCCTCAAGAGTTACGATAAGCTTATGACACCGCATCGCCTCTCTTATGGCATCCTCATCGATGGGAGATACAAAGCGTGCATTTATGATACTTGCCTTATGTCCCTTCTTTTCAAGCTCATTCCGGACTTTTTCCGCGGTCTCTACCATTGAACCCACTGCGAAGAGCGCGATCTCTTCCTCTCTGTATATCCACTCGGCCTCACCGATGGTTATCTCACAGCGAAACTCCTCAAGCCCTTCATACACAGGTCCTCTCGGATATCTTATCGCTACCGGCTTTCCCAGATCAACCGCAAATTTAAGCATATCCGAAAATTCCCAGAGATTCTTCGGTGCGCACACTGTCATACCGGGTATGCTTGATAAAAACGAAAGATCAAAAATCCCCTGGTGGGTCTCCCCGTCATTTCCCACTATCCCGGCCCTGTCCACCGCAAATACCACCGGAAGCTGCTGAAGGCAGACATCGTGGATTATCTGGTCGTATGCCCTTTGGAGGAAGGAGGAATAAATCGCGACAACCGGTATAAGGCCTCCCGCGGCAAGTCCCGCGGCAAAAGTCACCGCATGCTCCTCCGCGATACCCACATCAAAGAACCTGTCGGGATACGCGTTGTAAAACCTCTTAAGCCCCGTGCCGTCCGGCATGGCCGCGGTAACCGCGCAAACCCTTGGATTTCGCGCCCCGAGCTTAACCATAACGGTTGAAAATACATTTGTCCACGAGACGGCGGATGACTTCTTCGGAAGACCTGTTTCAATATCAAAGGGACCTGTTCCGTGGAACCTTGCGGGATGCCTTATGGCAGGCTCGTAGCCCTTTCCCTTCTCCGTCACCACATGTATCATAACTGCTCTCTTAAAGCGCTTTGCCTCTCTGATAGCCTTTCTCATCTCGGCTATATCATGTCCATTTATGGGACCAAGGTAAACGATTCCCATCTCCTCGAACATCATACCCGGGGACATAAGTGACTTAAAGGAATTTTTCGCCCTGCGGATATTCTTTACAATACTGTCTCCGGCGCTGGTTCCCGCTACCTTGCGGTAAACCTCGTCCTTAAGATCGAGATACCCCTCCGATGTCCTTATCGAGCTCAAATACTTGGGTATACCGCCGACATTCTCGGATATGGACATCTTGTTATCATTCAGAATAATAATATAATTTGTATCCAGCTTTCCCGCATTATTAAGGGCTTCAAAGGCAAGTCCGCCCGTCAGGGAGCCGTCACCGATAACGGAAACAATGGATCTTTTTTCACCTTTGATATCTCTTGCCTTCACGAGCCCGAGACCGGCGGATATCGAAGTCGAACTGTGTCCGGTATCAAAGGGATCGCACTCGCTCTCCCTTCTTTTCGGAAATCCGCTCATCCCTCCGTACATCCTTAAAGTATCAAAGCCCTCTTTTCTGCCGGACAGAAGCTTGTGGGTATAGGACTGATGTCCCACATCCCAGATTATCTCATCCTTGGGCAGATTAAGTTCAAGATGAAGCGCCATGGTAAGTTCAACGACTCCGAGATTAGAGCCGAGATGCCCCCCGGTCCTGCTTATCTTCTCGATAAGGAATTCCCTTATTTCCTGCCCGAGGGCTCCATAGTGCTCAGCCGGGATTTTCTTTATATCTCCTACTTTGTTTATCTTTTCAAGATACATATAATCACCAAAATGATATGTACTGGTTTAAACTAAATCAAGTACATATTATCTATTTAGTTCTCAGGATAAGGGAAGCTATCAGATCCCTGATAAATCCTTTTTCCCCCGGGAATGTCTCAAGAAGCTTTTCCGCCTCTTCGGAAAGCCGCTGTACCTCTTTATCCGAAGCCTCAAGTCCGTTTATAGAGACATAAGTAGCCTTGCCGTTAGCCGCATCGCTTCCCACATTTTTTCCGAGTTCCTTACTGTTTCCCGTAACATCGAGGATATCATCCCGGATCTGGAAAGCAAGTCCCACATTCGAACCGATTCTCTCAAGCTTTTCTATTTCGTCTGCTCCGGCGCCACCGAGAATTCCCCCGACCATAAGAGCCGCCTCTATAAGACATGCTGTCTTGTGCTCATGGATATACAAAAGCTCATCAATATCCGCCGGAGTCTCTCTTCCTTCCGCTTCAAGGTCAGCGCACTGACCTCCTATCATTCCAAGATACCCTGCCTTTTCGGAGAGTATCCCGGCTGCCCTTATGCAGCGCCCGGTAAGTTCAATTTTAAGAGGGTTATAAGCTTTATTCAGGGCTCCCGCTATGGTCTCAAAAGCAAGATTTAAAAGTCCGTCCCCGGCTAAAACTCCCATCCCCTCTCCGTATCTTTTCCAGGTGGTAAGCTTTCCCCTTCTGTACTCATCATTATCCATGGCAGGAAGATCGTCATGGACCAGCGAATATGTATGGATCATCTCTATCGCCGCCATAAAGTGCTCAAGAGCCTCTAAAGAAGCGCTGTCTTCCTCCCTGCAAAAAAGATTATACGTCTCAAGCATAAGTACCGGTCTTAGCCTTTTTCCTCCCGCGAGAACGGAATACTCCATAGCCTCACAAACTCTGGAGGCATAGCCCTCTTTTTCGGGCAGAAATCTTTTTACGACTTCGCCGCAGTACTCTGCCCTTTTATTTAATTCCTCATTAAAATCCTTATTATCCATTGGTTAAACCATTGATCAGCCCGTCATTCAGACCATCATTCAAACAATTGATCAGACCCTTATTCAAAATCCTCGGTCTGTCCGTCATCCGAAAGCTTTTGAACCTTTTTCTCAACTCTGTCCACAAGCTTATTACATTCCCACACAAGCTTAACACCTTTGCTGTACTCGTTAAATGCCTCCTCAAGCGGAATATCCTTGTCCTCGAGTTTTTCGATTATGCTGTCTATATTATCAAGCATCTCCTCAAGAGATAACTGTTTTTTTTCTTCCGGCTTATCCGCCTTTTTTCTCCTTGAGACTGTTTTTTTCTCGTCAGCCATTATAAGAGTCTCCCTGTTTCCTGCGGTACGGCATTACAGCCTCCGTCCCGCATAGTCAAACATTATTTAATAACCGGATCAATATCTACGGCCGTTGTCCTTATGTAACCATCGGTTAGCGTAAGTGAAAGCTCATCCCCCTTTTTAACCTGTCCTACGCTTGTAATACGCCTGCCGTCCTTTCCCGCAACATAAGCATATCCGCTCTCTAATCTCTTGAGCGGTGAATTTCCTTCAAGCCTTGCGGCAAGCAGCCGGATACGATTCCTTCTCTCATCAAGAAGCATCTCCATCGCTGCCCCAAGTCCGTCCGAAAGTCTCTTTAATCTGTCCGCCGACTCCTTTAGCCTGTTTGCCGGAGATAAGAGCTCAAGGATCCTCGCCATATCGCCAAGTCTGTCCCGGCGGAGCTCTATAAGTCCCTCCATCGCCTCAGTAAGGTTTTCAAGCCTCATATAAATATCGTTATCGATATCTCTTATATCCCTTACGGCTATCTCGGCGGCAGCGGACGGTGTCGATGCTCTGAGGTCCGCAACAAAATCCGCTATCGTAAAATCCACCTCATGTCCCACCGCGGATATTATCGGTACACTGCAGTCAAATATCGCCTGTGCCACAACCTCCTTGTTAAACGCCCAGAGATCCTCTATCGACCCTCCTCCCCGTCCGACGATCATAAGATCCACGCCATACTTTTCGAGAGCCTTTATCCCTTTTACGATGCTCGGTGCGGCCTCCGCCCCCTGCACTATCGCCGGATATAAAATAAGCCTTATATACGGATTTCTCCTCTTTGAGACATTTATTATATCCCTTACCGCGGCTCCGGTAGAAGCGGTAACTATTCCGATAGTTCTCGGATTTTTGGGGATTTCCTGTTTATATTCCGGAGAGAACATACCTCTCTCCTCAAGCTCCTCCTTAAGCCGCTGAAACCTTTCAAAAAGCTGTCCCTCGCCCTCCTGCGTTATTTTCGTAGCGTAAAGCTGATACGCGCCTCCCGCCTCATATACATCGACATAACCCCGTATAACGACCTGCATCCCGTCCGTCATCTTAAAGGAAAGACCGGAACGGTTTCCCGCGAACATAACGCATTTAATACTGCCGGCTCCGTCCTTCAGTGTAAAAAATATATGCCCGGAGGTATGGTACTTGCAGTTGCTTACTTCTCCTCTTACGGAAAGGTTCCGAAGCAGGTAGTCCTGCGAGAACATATTCTTGATATATTTATTTAATTGTCCGACTGTATATATATTTTCAGGCATATATTATCCGCCCTGTAAAAACAAAGCAAAGCGTATCGAAAAAACGATACGCTCTTACTCTATCCCCTCGGCTGTCTTGATCTTGGTCAGAACAGCGTTGATAAACCCGCCGGAATTTTCCTGTCCATATGTCTTTGCGAGTTCAACCGCTTCGTTCATTGCAACGCCCGCGGGTATATCGTCATCGAAGCAAAGCTCATATACCGCAAGCCTCATGATCGCAAGCTCTACCTTTCCGATACGGTTAATGTCCCAGCCGGAAGCATTCTTATCTATCAGGGCATCGATCTTATCCTTGAGCTCAATTATCTTTTCGTAACGCCCGCTTACAAAGTTGCTGTCCTCTTCGCTGACAGTTCCGTAATCCTCATCCGAGGTAAAGAACTTTACCTGCTCCGGCATCTCCTCCGGAGTATTAAATTCAACACGGAACAGGAGCCTGAAAACCCTGTCCCGCAATTCATGCCGGTTCATCATAAGCCTTAAACCTCGACATCGCATACTCTTACATTTACGCACTTAACGGTCATACCGGTCATATTCTCAACAGAATTCTTAACCTTTCTCTGAACCTGCTGTGAGATCGCGGGTATAGAGCATCCGGTGGCTATGGTTATTGCAAGAGAAATCCTTACGATACTGTCCTTAATATCCACCTTTACACCCTTTGTCTTATCATGAACTCCAACCTTGCTCATGATCTCGCTTGTGTATGTATTTCCGACATTGCTTACGCCGTCAGTCTCTCCTGCGGCAAGAGCGGCGATCATAGCCACCACATCATCGGCAATGAGAATATCTCCGTTTGAATCTCCTCCAAGCCTGGTTGAAGGCTTTTCCTTCTTAACTCTGTTAACCAAAGATTTTGCTGCCATAATATCTCCTTTCGGCTGTTTATGGATTTTTGCGATTCTTAAATGCTTTTTACAAAAATACCGCCAAATATCGAAACAAATTTCCGATTTTCTTATTATACCACAATACAGATAATTATAAAACCTTTTAATTTCTTGAGAATTCCGTAAGGATAAGACCCTTGTTTCTCTCCTCTGTCATGCCGATGCTCCATGGATTTATAAACAAAAGAAGCGGATTTCCCTTCATATCCTTTACCTTCTTCATATCTGAGGTACCGGTCAGCTTTGCTATGTCAAAATCCTGATGATTCTCTATCCAGCGGATATGCTCGTAGGGCAGATTTTCAAGCTTTATCTCGACATTGTACTCATTCTCAAGCCTGTATTTCAAAACATCAAACTGGAGCACGCCGACAACTCCCACGATTATCTCCTCGAGTCCGGTATTAAACTCCTGGAATATCTGGATTGCGCCCTCCTGGGCTATCTGTTCTATTCCCTTAACAAACTGCTTTCTCTTCATTGTGTCCATCTGACGGACACGCGCGAAATGCTCCGGAGCAAATGTAGGGATACCCTCGTACCTAAAATTTGATTTGGGCGCGCATAATGTATCCCCGATGCTGAAAATACCAGGATCGAAAATACCGATAATATCGCCGGCGTAAGCCTCGGTAAGGATCTTTCTGTCATCCGCCATTATCTGCTGTGGCTGGGAAAGGCGCATTACCTTGTTTCCCTGTACATGCCTTACCTCCGCGCTTGCGTCATACCTGCCCGAGCATACCCGGATAAACGCGATACGGTCTCTGTGTGCCTTGTTCATATTCGCCTGTATCTTAAATACAAAAGCGGAAAAATCCTCCGACAGGGGATCTATCTCGCCGCAGTCAGCCTTTCTCGGGAGAGGGGTTGTTGCCATGTCAAGGAAATGCTTAAGAAATATCTCGACACCGAAATTTGTAAGCGCCGAGCCGAAGCATACGGGGGTAAGGTCTCCCTTTTGTACAACCTCAAGATCAAAATCGGCTCCGGCACCGTCCAAAAGCTCAAGCTCCTCAAAGAGCTTATCCGCCGCCTCGTCGCCGATGGTCTCTCTGAGGAGCTTTTCATCGGAAACGGGGATTTCCGTGGCGATACCTTCCTTTGTACCTTTTTCGGTGTCCGAATAACAGATGACACACTTTTTGTTTCTGTCATAGACGCCCTTAAAGCCCTTTCCGGAGCCGATGGGCCAGTTTACGGGACATGTGGCGATGCCGAGCTCCTTTTCGATATCATCGAGAAGCTCAAAGGTGTCCATTGCGTCACGGTCCATCTTGTTGATGAATGTAAAAATCGGGATATGGCGCATAACGCAGACCTTAAAAAGCTTTCTTGTCTGGGCCTCAACACCCTTGGACGCGTCAATTACCATGACTGCGGAATCCGCAGCCATAAGCGTTCTGTATGTGTCCTCGGAGAAATCCTGGTGTCCCGGGGTATCGAGGATATTGATGCAGTATCCGTCATACTCAAACTGAAGCACGGAGGAGGTAACGGAAATACCACGCTCCTTTTCTATCTCCATCCAGTCTGAAACCGCATGCCTTGCGGTGGCCTTACCTTTTACGGATCCCGCAAGATTTATCGCTCCTCCGTAGAGCAGGAATTTCTCGGTAAGAGTGGTTTTACCTGCATCCGGATGGGAAATTATCGCAAATGTTCTTCTTCTTTTTATCTCACTTACTGTGTCTGACATTATTTATCTCCCTTCATATTGCGCACTATGGAATATTACCATTTTTGCGACAAAAAGTAAACAAAAAGAACAAACTGCCGGATTTCTCCGACAGTTTTCAGTAAGCATATTAAAACACGGTCTCTTCCGGTAAGTACGGCTTAAAGACTTAAGCCCCTTCCTCTTATACTCCGAGGATGGTCTTTCTGTACCAGCCGAGGGACTCGATATAAGCCTCGTAAACCTTCTCCGCGTCAATCTTTCCAAGAAGAAGTATTCTCGAAACCTCGCTCCAATCGGCGCTTTCGTAGGCAAGGATGAAATCAAGAACCGGTGCGAGCTTTCCATCGTGGGAGATAAGCGCAGCCTTTATCTCTTTTGAGATCTGGATCATCTCGAGAGCCTCCGCCATGGGCTTATCAAGGATAACATCAAGCACCGAGAAAAGACCCATAAGGAAAAGCTCCTCGCTCTGCATCTTGAGGTCGAAATAACCTGCAAGATTTTCCGCGAATCTCGCGCGGAGAAGCGTAAGTCTTGTGATCTCATTGGGCTGATCGGAGCTTATCTCGTTCACGACCGCAGTGTTGATCCATTTCTTCAGTTCCTTCTGTCCGAGCATTGCCGCCGCGTGTCTGATGGTTGTGATCTCGGCGGTCTTTACCACTCTGTTTACCATCTGAAGGAGCGAAAGTGTAAGGGCTGTATCGCGTCCGATTATATCGGCTGCATCGTTGAGCTCAAAGTCCGGATTGTTCACGATCTTAAGCAGCTCCAACTGTGTTATCTTCGCGGGGCTGATTTCCTTCTCACCCTTGGTGACGGGAATACGGTAAAACTCACCCTCGTAGTACTGATATCCTCCGGTGGACTTAAGAGCCTCGAAGGTCTCCATCGTATCGATGTTTCCGGCGATAAGCTTTGCGTTGGGATAAAGCTTTGAGAAGAATATCTTCGCCTTATCGATAGCGATTTTCTTGTTGTTAAGGAAAACATAATCGACAAGTTCAAGTATCGGTGCATAGACCTGGAACTCGGAAACCGCGATCTTTCTTATTGCTATCTTGAATCCAGCCGCCTTAAGCTCCTTGAGCCTCTTAACATATGTATCAACGGGAGGTACTGTCCTGTCGATAAGTATTGCCACTTTAACATGTGCAACCTTACACTGCTCCTCAATATTTGAAAAAACGGACACATTCGATACAGGAACAAACACCATCTTATCGCCCGAGAGCGTTTCAATGCCCATGCTGTTGACAGCTTCTATACCCTGTACATATGTGGCTCCGTCGTAGATTCCGGTAACCTGTCCCATAGGATTAAGAAACATATTGTCCTTCTGGGCAAAGATCGAATACGCGCTTACAGCGATATTCTCATCAAACAACGGAATTAATGTTAGTAGCATAATGAACTCCTTTCCGGCCGGCAGATAAAAAGCCCGGCCCGACAGCCCCCTTAAAGGGTTCTGTCCTTAGCAGTAAGATTTGAAATAACAACAAATATCGAGCCTATAAAAATGAACACATCGGATAGATTAAACACGACCTTGCTTATCTTTTCATTTTTAACATCAAGGCTGGCATAATCCATCACATAGCCCTTTTTGACCCGATCATAAGTGTTGCTGAGAGCTCCTCCGAGTAAAAAAGCAAGTCCTGTCTTTTCCAGCAGTCTTCCTCTCTTTGAAGCCGAAAGGACCAGGCTGAAAAAAGTGATTGCTGTCGCAGCGAGCGAAACTCCCTTAACCTCCTGCGGATACTTCTGCCCCAGATTCAGAAAAGCCCCCCTGTTATGGTGCCTTCGAAAACGCAGGATTCCCATTTTCTTCTCGGTAACTGCCGTATCGGGAAGTTCTCTGTCCATCCGGTCTTTTATATAAAGATCGGCTGCGGCAATTCCGGCCGCTCCTATAAAAGGAAGCAGAAATCCGGAAGTAGATCTTCTCTTTCCCATAGATAATACCCCATATTGTCAATATTTAAGAATTGCCAAAACATTCTTAAGACTATTCTACCATTTTCTGACTAATTTGAAAACTATTTGATTATTTTTTTATTCCATGGGCTTTTATAAGCTCCGTCATCTCTACATACTGCTTTGCATACACATGGAAGCCGTCGAATGTATACTCCTCTATAAGATATCCCTCTTTATCGACAAAAGGGGCGTTGCAGTCAAAGTAAAACACGCTCTCACCGTCCGCAAGTTCCGATATCGCGACATTTTTATCATTTATGTTTATATTGTTGTAGACGCCGGTGGTGTCACTCTTCTCGGCTTTCGCGGATATTCTAAGGTTTGCGATAAGAAATACTATCGCGCCGGGCTGTTTTTCCTTTATCATCTCAACCATGCTACCATAGTTTTCCTTAAAGGACTCCGTATTTCCGTACCCGCTGTCGTTTGTGCCGAGCATAAGATAAATCTTATTATATTTCTTTCTCACCATGGCTTCCTGCAGAGTATACTTCTTTCCGTTATTCTGGCACATAACGGTTTTATCCCCGAGATAGCTGTGTACGCAATAACCATTGTCACAATAAAAGTCCGCCTTCTCAAGTCCGGAGTAATCAAAAATGCCCACCATTCTCGAGTCTCCCACAAAGCAGGCGTTATCGAAATAATCATCCTCCACATATTCGTAGTCCGCAGGAGTATCAAGGGCGATTCTTCCGGCGTCACTGTAATATAGCGAATCAATTTCCAGCGGTTCATATATGATGTAATTACCGTCTGCTTCTCCCATACTGTAGGGATATTGTTCCTTTAAATCCTCCGGGATAACCGGATTGTCCTTTACATCCTCTCCGCCGTCCTTTTCACCTTCTTTTATGTCCGACGATGTCCCGCCGGCGGCGGATGAATCCCCCGCACTTGCAGCATTGCCGTCCTTTATATCTCCCTCGCGGACACTCTGCGTGTCCAGAGCGTCCGAAGTGTCCAAAGCATCCGCGGTATCCGAATCGTCCAAAGCGTCCGGTCCGTTTGAAGCCTCCGCGGCGTCCGAATCATCCAATCCGTCCGGTCCGTTTGAAGCCTCCGCGGCGTCCGAATCATCCAATCCGTCCGATGCCTCCGCGGTGTCCAAAGCGTCCGCGGTGTCCGGTTCCTCAACAGACACATCAACCGGCTCGCCTAAGGAAGTATTATTAAACTGCGCCTCTCCAAGGACTATCTCCGTTCTTCCGTCACCCGGCTCATTCCCCTCCGATTTTCCGGCCGCATCTCCGGAAAGATAAGACTTTTCCTCGAGGTAAATGCTTGCGGCGCTTACAGCCTTATATCCCCAAAATCCCGCAAGACCGAGAATCATGACCAGAGTGTAGGGTGCTGCCTTAAAAAAAGAAACAGCCGTAATCTTATTTATGCTCTGTTTTTCTTCTGTTCTTTTTTGTTTTATATTACTCATGTTTTTGCAGTTCACCTCTGAATATCCATACAATGTTTTTAGAGTTCACCTCTGAATTTCCATACAACGCGCACCTGGATTTTTATCCGCGATGAAAGCTCCACGCTCCCGGACAGATATCAGAATGCATAGTACATAAACACATTCCCCTTGCCCTGGATAATAAAATAAACGGATATGGCAAACATTAATGCAAGGAGCAATACCATCCATATCTTCTTTGAAAATCTTGTATAAATCTTCCGGGGGAGGGGAGTCATCATAAATGCTCCCCCTGCGAGAAGATACCAGTATGTCCTTATAAACCTGATAAACTGGCGTTTGGCGGGAGATGCGTTTTCAACCGCGATTCCAAACATACATTTAAGATAGTTAAGAAGCTCGGAGGGTGTTTTGATGGCAAAAACGACCCAGCTTATTATTATGACGAATATAAGGTATATATTTCCAAGCCCCTTTATCTTCGTTATTTTTCCGAGGGGAGTAAATTTCTCAAGCACTATCAAAAGAAAGAGCATCCCGCTCCAGACAAGGAAATTAATGCCCCAGCCATGCCATATCCCGGTTATGAGCCAGACGATAAATAGATTTAGGATATTTCTAAAAGCACCCTTTCTGCTTCCTCCCAGGGGAATAAAGATATAATCCCTGAACCACGCTCCGAGAGTGATATGCCATCTTCTCCAGAATTCCCCCACAGACCTTGAAGAATAGGGCTCGTTAAAGTTCTCCGGAAGGGGCATTCCGAACATTTTTCCAAGGGCCACCGCCATAAGCGAATACCCCCAGAAATCCATATACAGCTCTATAGTGTAGGTTACGGCACCGAGCCATGCAACCGATGTCGTGATTCCCGCGGCACCCGCGATACTTATGCTGTTCCAGAGCGTCGCAAGATTGTCCGCTATTACAACCTTCAAAAACAGCCCGGCTGTAAAGAGCTTAAGTCCCTCTTCCACTCCCGCGAGAGTTACCAGCCTCTCACTTTTTGCCTTTGAAAGGACTTCCCTGTAATCCCCGTATCTTACAAGCGGACCCATAACAAGCTTTGGAAGGTACAGTGCCATTACCGCAAAATCATCAAAAGCGGTTTTCTCATCTTTTAAGTCAATCTGTAATGAAATGATCTGGAAAGTGTAGAATGACACTCCCAGAGGCAGAAAACCGAATATTTTGCACAACACAAGAAGGCCGGCATTCATGCCAACCGTAATGATCAAAAGCGGTATTTTATTCTTCACATAGGAAATCCACCTGTGCAGACCGAAGTTAAACGCCACAGATGCCACCAATGCGTAAACAAGACCTTTCTGCCCTAAAGCATAGAAAAGTATTCCCCCTAAAACCAGAAGGATCTTTTGAAATTTTATAGGTAGTACTCTTAAAGCTAATATATAAACGGGCAGAAAAATAAAAAGAAAATTTATCTGCACGAAACTCACAATTAATTACTCCAAAACATATTCAATAAAAACCGGGAAAGAAAGCCATACTGCTTTCGGAAAATAAAAAAAAGCTGATGACGGGAATCGGACCCGTGACCTCCGCCTTACCAAGGCGACGCTCTACCGACTGAGCCACATCAGCTTGCGTTGCAATTAAGCAACCGACGATTATATTAACAAATTAAATGCCTAATGTCAACACAAATTTTAAAATATTTATCCCTTAAAATTCTTCATTACGAATCTGCCCTGCTTTGGAGCCTCTATAGGTTCGGGTTTTTTTAAAAAATAAGAGGCAAGCTCGTTATATGTCGAAAGCGAGACAGTCTTTTGTCTCTCCGGTCCGAGCACGATAGAAAAGTATCTGAAGGTGCTGTTCGCGCAGTTTCTTGTCATCCCCACTCGATAGGTCTTGTCATCCTCAAAGGGCTTTCCCTTAAAGCTTAGCTCCTCTATCCTGCAGCCCTTATTCCAGCAGTCGTCGGCATCCACAACAAGCCTGAAGCCCTCACTGTACTGGAAGGTTCCGTTCATGACCGAGCCGTCGGGCTTTAACGAAAACAGATACTCAAACGCTTCCCTGATCTCTTTTCCGGTAAGATCCACCATCACAAACCTGTCATCAAAGGGATACAGCTCCGAGAGATCCTTTTCGGTAACCTCGGGTCCGCACTCCGTTCTCCTAAGGCTCCCCGATTGTATAATCGTAAAATCCACCGGATAAATCTTTGCAAAGGTATCTGCTATTATATCTCCCAGCTGTGTCTCAAGGACTCTGCTCTTATGCTCGTACTGCTCCTTAAATCGGCATATGAGCTCATTGTCCGTCTTTGGCTTTGTCTTAAAGACGATCCTGTCCGCCAGTTCATCGACCCCAAGATCAAAATCGCAGACCTTCTCGCTAAGCTCAACCCTCTCCCACTTCCAGTCACATATACCTCCCCTGTCAGTATCGACCGTAAGATCAAACCGTCCGATATGGGTTGTTCCGTAGCTTGACTGCGCGATAGGAATACCTCCTATAACCTCCGCTTCATCCATATTGATATGGGAATGACCGCCGAGTATAAGATCTATATGGATATCCTCCGGCATATTCTCCGCCAGGGTTCTGTCACCCTCGATACCGTAGTGGGACATAAGGACAGTCAGATCTATATGCTCATCCTCATGTGCCCTGATCTCCTCTCTTATTGCATCATAGGTTTCAACATAAGTAAGGGAATTGCGGCAGAATTCGTCTGACATTATCTTGTTGAAGAAGGCCTTCGGAAGTACCCCGATAAAGAGTATCTTAACACCGTCAATATCGTAAACAAGACTCGGCTTAAAGAGTTTCTGTCCCAGGTATGACACATTCAGGTTCGCACACAGTGTAGGTGCTTCGACACATTCTTTAAAAATAAGCAGATGTGCTATACCGTAATCGAGCTCATGGTTACCTAATGAAAGGGCGTCGGGCTTTATATAGTTGATAAGCTCAACCGTATTGGTTCCCTTGTAATCGCTCCCCCAGATATCCTCCTGAAGCACATCACCGCATATTCCGAAGAAGGTCGGGCGCTCTGCCCTCGTCTTTTTAACATAGCCCGAGAGCAGAGAAATACCGCCCATGATCTCACATTCCTCATTGACAGTGAAAAAGAGCTGTCCGTGTATGTCATTGGCATGTAACAATGTAATCTCTTTTTTCATATCATAGCCCTTGGATATTACGCGATATCATTTCCTGTAGAAACCCCGTTTGCGGCATCCATGGCATTCTGCAGTGTGGTCTCGGCGATGGATGCGAGAGCTTCCATTGTGTAGAAGCCCTGATGTGAGGTTATCATTACATTGGGGAATGAAAGAAGTCTTGCGGTAACGGAGTGTGCCATGATCTCATCGGATCTGTCCTCGTAAACATTACCTGTCTCCTCCTCGTACACATCAAGACCCACGCCGAGGAACTTATTAAGGCGGATTCCCTCGATAAGCTCGTCCGTATCTACAAGGGCACCTCTTGATGTATTGACAAGAATAACTCCGTCCTTCATCTTCTTGATGCTCTCAAGATTTATCATATGATAGGTATTGTCCATAAGAGGGCAGTGAAGTGAAATAAGGTCACTCTGCGCAAGAAGCTCGTCAAGGCTTACATACTCGACGAAATCCTTAAGGGAGGGATTCTCATACACATCATAGGCGATAACTCTCATACCGAAGCCTCTGCAGATCCTCGCCATGGCTGCGCCTATCTTACCGGTTCCGACAATTCCCGCAGTCTTCTTGTAGAAATTGACACCTCTCAATCCCTTGAGAGTGTAATCATTCTCACGAACCTTATTATATGCCTTGTAAAGTCTTCTGTTTACCGCGAGTGCAAGACCCATCGCAAGCTCGGCAACAGACTCGGGTGAATATCCGGGTACTCGCTTAACAACGATTCCCAGCTCCTTTGCCTTCTCGACATCCACATTATTGAATCCGGCGCATCTCATAAGAACGAATTTAACGCCTCCGTCGTGAAGTATCTGAAGAGTCTCCGCTCCCACATCGGCACTTACGAATGCACAGATTCCGTCATAACCCTCCGCAAGTGAAGCGGTTCTGGGCTCGAGCTCATGATCGATATACTCGATCTGAACCTCGGGAAATTTCTCATTCACAGGTCCGAATGATTTCTTGTCATAGATTTTTGCTGCGTAAAATAATACTTTCATACCATTTCTCCTTCTTAAAATTTATTTGCAGGTTTATAAATATTTTGCCTTTATTCAATTATTGATCCGTTATAATCTCCGCCTCGCCGTATACGATAACGGGCATTCCTTCACTGCAGGCATTGTACAGCTCCTGGGCTGTCCCGTAAGACATCTCTATATTTCCGGCGCTGCCGTTTTCGTGATAAATATCCCCTCCGAATCCGTCCCTCCAGATAGCGTTTGTAATGCTGTAACCATTGGACAGCTCGATCTGGAAATTCACAAAAACATTATAATTGTATTTTATCAAAAATCTGTCTTTTTGCATACTCGATACTGTAAAAAGACCATCGGGGGTTTCAAGGCCGTCCCGTCCTGTCACTATATCCGCTTCAAGCGCACATTCTCCGTCCACGATAAGATACAGCTTCTGGTTTCCGGTATCAACCTCTATATAGTCATAACCAATGTCATTAAGTCCCCTGTTATTCGCGGTAATATTGTAAACGGGAACACGGCTCCCGATCTCTTTTTCTCCCGCAACAACACGCCTTACCGCATAGTTTAAGTAGTTTTCCTCGGCGCGCATATTTATCTCGGTACCGTATTCGCTTGAGCTCGTACTGATATACCGCCCGGAAACAGTCTTAAATTCCCTGTCCTTATCAATAGTATTGTAGGGCTCAAACAGTTCCTCCGCTACCCGGGGTATCTTTGACTCGTCTATAACAAAGCAGTCCTTATCGTTAACAAGCGGATAACCGTCCTCTATAACAAGCAGACTGCATAACTGCCTCGGAGTAAGCTTTATCTTCTCATCTCCCATATCATAATATATCGAGGCGGTCTGGTACGCGTTTACCTTGTCAAAGGCTTCCATCAGTTTTAACTCATCCTCTGTCGGTTCCTTGTCATAAAAGAACTCCCCGGCCCTAAGATCAACGCTTTCATCAAGCCTTCTCATTGCCTCCCTTAGAGCGGCATAGGCTTTCCCGGAATCAAACACATGACCTAAAGAGTCATTCGATATAAAAAAGCCTTTATATCCGGAATAATAATAGTCAAAACCATGCTTTACATTATCTCCGGAGAGCTTCTCCCAAAGCTGGTCAAGCTTCTCTGAAAATTCCATCTTGGGGGCAATATGGTAATTCTTAGGACCAAAGCTCCTTATAAAAGACTTTTCCTCCTGGGCGGAAAAAAGCTCTTCTACAGGATCCGTGTAGTCAAAGCTGCTTACATATTCGCTTATATTTATTTCAGTTTCTCCCTCTTCAAGAATAATCTTTATTTTTGCCTCGGGAAAATGTATGTTTAAATCATCAATCGCACGCTGTCTTGTATATCCCGCATAATAACGGGAATCCACCCAGGTGTTTAAAAAGAGATGGTCCCTGTAATAGTACTTAAGGGGAACCAGCAAAAGCACACCCGCAGAGAGGGCAGCCGCAAGTCCCACGGAAATACCGGCCGCGTGAGTAAAGCAGAATCTTCCGAATCTCTTCAGTAAGGAGGCGGTAAAGGACAATATTCTGTTTTTTTTAAGTTTAGAATCCAAATCGCTCATAAAAAGGGACTCATCGGTGATCAAAAGACTTATACCGAAAAAGTAATCTCCTTGTAAACCATCTCCTCAGAAGTAAATACTTTCCACAATGTGCGCGCCGTATTTCTTCTCGCCCTGCACTCCTCGCCCCTGTGGGACATATCAAAATCAGCACTCTTGGGCTTGAAATAATAATCACAGAAAGCCTCTGCGTAGTCGGAAGCGGTTGCATTCTCCCCCACGGCCTCTGTAACGGCTTTATAATATTTACTACCCGGTTCAAGCTCATACAGTATCATCTCAATATCAGTATTCGCAAGATCCGCTTTTGTTACAACATATCTTCCCTCAAGATTATTCTTTAATCTCTCGAGATACTGAAGTCTTCTTCCGTATGACCACTGAACACTGCTTACACCGCAGCTTCCCCTGGCAATACCGTTCTCCGAACCCTCATCGGATGTAGTCCACTCCATAAGATAATTAATGTCACTTAAATATCCAATGGTTACTCTTCCGCTCGGCAGCGCAAAGTCATACGCATGCTCCCTGGAAAAAGCATACTCAACAACTCCGAGATACCCTTCGCTCTCAATATTTGCAAGGAAGCCTATAATAAACTCATCGGAATATAATCTGTCCCCGTTATCATCCACCGCATCGAGAAGTCCGTAATATATGCAGGCTTCGTCGTTACGGTCCGCAAGGTGCGCATTCCACTCGGACATATAAACACTTCTTGTTATTTTTTCCTCCGCATCCGCGTCCAAAGCCGTAAAACCCAAAGCCGCTCCAATGCAGAGAATAAGCCCGAGAAGCGTTATTGGCACGCTGTTATGCTTTTGTCTGGAGTCCTGTCTGTAAAACATTTTAAAATCCTTGATAAAACTGCTGTCTGTTCTTTATATCTTTATCTTCTTTAATTTCTTTTTCGCTCTCTGGATGGCGTTGTCGGTTTCCTTGGCACTTCTTCCGATAACTCTTGCGACCTCACCGCTTTTCATACCGGTAAGATATAGTCCGAAGCACTCCCTCTCAAGCGGCGTGAGCTGTTCTCTTATCGCCCTTTCCAGCTCGTCCATCAGTTCGCTGTTGAGAACAAATTTTTCCGGGTCGGTATTCTCATTCCCGGGGAGCTGTTCGATGAGTTCCAGAGGCTTTTCCTGCTCCTCATCACTTTGCGAGCCGAAAAAGGATATGTAGTTGTTAAGAAAGGAATGCTTCTTATCGTTCGAGGCCTTTACCGCGCTGTAAACCTTTCTCGTGATACAGAGATCCGCGAATGTAAAGAAGCTGGCATCCCGCCCGAAATCGTAATCGTTTACCGCCTGGAAAAGCCCGATCATCCCCTCCTGGATAAGGTCCTCGGTCTCTCCTCCCAGTATAAAAAGAGACCTTGTTTTACTTAAAACAAGGTTTTTGTATTTCACCATAAGGTAGTCGATGATCCCACTCTCGCCCTCTCTGTACCTCGCTATAAGCTCCTCATCGGATATATTGTCATATCTGTTGTTTTGTTCCGCATTAACCATATAATCTATGACATCCTCTGTCTTACAATCTCGTACGCGAGAACTCCCGCGGCAACCGAAGCGTTAAGGGAATCGATATCGCCCTTCATGGGAATGGACGCCACCATATCGCACTTTTCCTTTACAAGCCTTCCGACTCCCTCCCCCTCATTTCCGATAACAAGGCCTATCGCGCCCTTAAGATCAAGATCGTACATGACCTTTCCGTCCATATCCGCACATACAAACCACATACCCTCTTTTTTGAGTTCCTCGATGGTCTTTGCAAGATTTGTAACCTTTGCCACGGGAGTGTAATTAAGTGCCCCCGCGCTTGTTCTTGCCACTGTAGCGGTAAGTCCGGCAGCTCTGTTTTTCGGGATTATAACACCATGAGCCCCCGCGAGATTTGCGGTCCTGATTATTGCTCCGAGATTGTGTGGGTCCTCGATGTTATCCAGCAGGAAAACAAAGGGTGCCTCGTTTTTCTTCCGGGCATTTTCAAGAATATCCTCAACGGTAGAATACTCATACGCGGCGATAACCGCTATCACCCCCTGGTGCTTCCCGGTTTCCGAGAGCTGGTCAAGCCTTTCCTTTGTAACAAATTTAATAAGGGTATCATGCTTTTTTGCTTCCCTTTTTATCGTCGCGACAGGTCCGTCCTGACACCCGTCAAGTATATAAAGCTTGTCAACCTCACGGCCGCTCCTGAATGCCTCTATTACCGCGTTTCGTCCTTCTATTGTAAATTCCTGATAACCCATGGTTACTTTCCTTCTTTTATGTAAGCAAGTTTCAGACTGTCTCTCCGCCCTCGATAAGTTCCATAGTCTTTTTTACTATCTCCACAACTCTGTCCTGCCGTCCCTTGAGATATAAATATCCGAGAACAGTTTCAAAGCCCGTGGCCTTCCGGTAATCCGTCACGCTTGCATTTTTTGCCTTTGTATAGGACTTGGCGTTTCGCCCTCTTTTGTAGATATCCTTTTCCTCATCGGTTAAAAAATCCGTTTTCAGCAAGGTCTCCACCGTCCGAGCCTGGGCCTCCGCTTTTACATATTTTACAGCTTCCTTGTGGAGCTCGTTTGCCGGTCTGTTTGCCCGTTCTACCGCTACCGTCCTTACAATAACATCGTAAATATCATCGCCTATATAAGCCAAAGCGAGCGGGGAGTAGGCTGTAACATCCTTTTCCCCGCAGGCGAAGGTCTCCTTGATATTGTCAAGAAGTGTCCTATCTTCTCTGTCTAAATCCCTTGTATCCGCCATACTGCCTCGTTTAAGCCCTGTGCCACTTTACCCCCTCCCGGGTATCCTCTATTACGATCCCTTTGGAGAGAAGCTCCTCTCTTATCGCATCCGCCTTCGCAAAATCCTTTGCCTTTTTTGCTTCCCTGCGCTCCTCTATCTTTGCCTCCACGAAAGCGGTCAGTTCCTCATCCGCGTCCGCTCCGCTTCCGGCGCCCTCTTTGCCTTCGCTTAACAGATCAAGGCTGAGCACATAGTCCATATCATCGATGATCGCGCGCTTGGTAGCGCCTCCGATATCCTCCTTTAGCACATCATAAAGAAGAGTAATGCCCATGGCGGTATTTACATCATTTCCCACCGTGTCGGCGAATTTATCGTGCCACTCTTTAACCACAGCCTCGTCAACATCGCCATCGCTTGGAATCGCAAGGATCTTGTTCTTTAATTTTTTAAAGGTCGAGGAAGCCTGGTCCAGCGCATCGTATGAGAAGGTAAGGGGCTTCCGGTAATGGGACTGGAGTGCAAAAAATCTGTACGCAAGGGGATCGTAGCCCTTTTCCTCAAGGAGTGATACCGTGAGGAACTCGCCCTTGCTCTTACTCATCTTTCCGGTCTCATCGTTTAAATGGTGAACATGGAACCAGTAATTGCACCATTTATGTCCCAGATATGATTCGCTCTGTGCGATTTCGTTGGTATGGTGGGGGAATATATTGTCCACCCCTCCGCAGTGTATGTCCATCCTCTCTCCGAGATGCTTCATGCTTATGCATGAGCACTCTATATGCCACCCGGGATATCCGACTCCCCATGGGCTGTCCCACTTAAGAGCCTGATCCTCGAATTTGGACTTGGTAAACCAGAGGACAAAATCATTCTTGTTTCTCTTGTTGGTATCTTCGGATACATCTTCCCTAACAGCGACTTTAAGATCGTCCTCGCTCTGATTTCCGAACACATAATAGTTGTCAAGCTTTGATGTATCAAAATATATGTTCTCGCCCGCTTTGTATGCATAACCCTTTTCAAGAAGCTTATCTATCATGTTGATAAACTCGGAGATGCAGTTTGTCGCGGGCTCAACAACATCGGGGGTCTTGATGTTTAACTTGGCGCAGTCGCTCATAAACGCGTCGGTATAAAACTTCGCGATCTCCATTACGGTCTTATGTTCACGCTTTGCCCCCTTAAGCATCTTGTCCTCGCCGGTGTCCGCATCCGATGAAAGGTGTCCCACATCAGTGATATTCATTACTCTTTTAACATCATATCCGCTGTAACGGAGGATCTTCTCAAGGACATCCTCCATAATGTAGGTTCTTAAGTTTCCGATGTGGGCAAAATGATAAACGGTAGGTCAGCAGGTATACATCGCGACCTTCCCGGGCTCGTTGGGTTTAAATTCCTCAACCTTCTTTGTCAATGTGTTATATATATTCATGGTTTGTCTCCTTGTGGTTATTGTTCCCGATCATTTACTTTAATGAAGGGGGTTAATCTTTCTCTTTCTGCTCGCCCTTTACCGGCAGGAATCCCGCCGTAAAAGGATTTAACAGATCATAAACCGCACCCCTTACACCCCGGGCAGCCTCCGGCGCTTGCATTTCCATATACCGCGCTTAGCTGCGAATAATCATAAACACTCTCTATAAGACATCCCGCCTGTGAGGAAATACCCTCTCCGCTTCCCGTAAATCCAAGGCCCTCCTCTGTCGTGGCCTTGACATTTACCTGGTCCATATTTATACCCAGCGTATCGGCGATATTCTTTCGCATGTCATCTATATAGGGTCTCATCTTGGGAGCCTGGGCTATTATTGTCGCATCAATATTTGCGACTGCATATCCGGCCTCCTCGATCAGGCCTTTAACATGACTTAAAAGGTCAAGGGAGGATATCCCTTTGTACGCGGGATCCGTATCCGGAAAATGCTTCCCGAGATCACCCAGCGCAGCCGCCCCTAAAAGCGCATCCATTATTGCATGCAAAAGAACATCCGCATCCGAGTGTCCAAGCAGACCCTTTTCATAAGGTATCTCAACACCGCCTATTATCATCTTCCTGTCATCGCAGAGACGGTGTACATCATATCCCATTCCAATTCTCATTTTAATACTCCAAAAAAATCATTATATCCGCAATTCCAAAACCTTTTTCCGCCCATGGATAAATACCCGAAAAAGAGCATTTAACCCTCAAGCATAAAGGACATGATCACAGGATCGTGATCCGAATAAAGGAAGCTCTCTTCATAGTTTTCGTAGCTTAGTACCTTTACATTGTCCGATACGATAAATCCGTCAAGGGTTACCGTATATGTGGTTTCCGGATCGTACACGACCCCCGCATCCCTGCAGGTGTCAGGCATTTTGGCCTTCTCCTTATCGGAGAAGAAATCGATAACAAAGCTGAAGTGCTCCGGTATCTTGGACCTGTCATAATAATGCGCCCAGGAATATGTCTCCATATCCTCGGCAAGCTTTAGATCATGGTTAAAATCCCCTCCCACGATCACATAATTACCCGCCTCGTACTCCTTCTCAAGCTCTTCTTTAAGCATTTCCGTCTGACCCTCACGGATCTCCGGTGAGCTGCCGTAGGCCGACATATGAACATTTATAAGTATAAGCTCTTTTCCGTTTGATACCGGAACCCGGCTTACCGTATAACACCTGTCAAGGTCAACAAACTTTGACAATCCCCCGGAGATTGGCAGGCTTCTTCTCTCGCAGGCTGTTATACCATAGCGGCTGAATGTACCGACACCTGCCCTGCTCGCGCCATGGGGCTGGTAAAAGGGGTAGAAAAGAAAAGGCGAATCGTAATTTATGCCGAGTACGGAATCGTAGTCCGCATATTTATCGCGGAGAAGCTCGTACTGGTCAATATGGTATGATCTCGTCGAATCAAAATCTATCTCCTGGAAAAGTACAAAATCAGGGTCAAAGCTCATGGCGAGATCGCCTGCTCCGTTAACAAGCCCCAATACGCTGTCCCTGCTTTTTGCCCATGAGCTTCTTCCCCCGTCCATAAAGAAGGTAAATTCAGGATCATAAGCACCGAAACCGATATTATAAGAGACTGCGGTCAGCTCATCTCCGGGAGTGATGGCCTGAATTACGGGACCCACCTTTGCGGCATCCACCTCCACCGCAAGATGATCCTCGAGCCTGTGATAATCTATAAAGACATACAAAACATAGGCAATCGCCAAAACAAGCAGACTGCCTAAAACTATACCAAATATTTTTAATACTCTTACAAATTTTCTCATAGACACTATTTTATGATTTTTACGGCTTTTTTTCAAGTTTTAGTATATATTATTTACCTGTTATTTATAAAAATACGAAATCCGATGTTTTTTTAACCTCCGATTTATGCTATACTTTCGGGGAAAATGTGTTTTCGGCACGATAACAGATATATTTTTATTAATAAGGAGAACTAAAATGGATGTCAATGAAATCGCACTTAAAAAGCATGAGGAATGGGGCGGAAAATTAGAGACCGTATCAAAGGCTCCCGTCAAGAATCCCACCGACCTTTCAATCGCTTATACTCCGGGGGTTGCAGAGCCCTGCCGCGTGATTGCCAAGGACAAGGAGGCTGCCTACAGGTACACCTGGAAATCCAATACAGTCGCAGTCGTTTCCGACGGAAGTGCGGTACTGGGTCTTGGAAATATCGGACCTCACGCCGCAATGCCCGTTATGGAGGGTAAAGCCGTTCTCTTCAAGGAATTCGGAGGCGTAAACGCAGTCCCCATCTGCCTTGACACCCAGGATACGGAGGAGATCATAAAGGCGGTTACCTACCTTGCTCCGACATTCTGCGGAATAAACCTTGAGGACATCTCAGCTCCCCGCTGCTTCGAGATCGAGCAGCGCCTGAAGGAGACTCTTGACATCCCCGTATTTCATGACGACCAGCACGGAACAGCCATCGTGGTACTTGCCGGAATAATAAATTCATTAAAGATAATCGGAAAGAAAAAGGAGGATTGCAGGATCGTCGTTAACGGAGCCGGAAGTGCCGGAATAGCAATCTCAAAGCTCCTTTTAAGATACGGCTTCAAGCATATCATTATCTGCGACAGCAAGGGAATCGTTGCAAAGGATAATGCAAACAACTGGATCAAGAAGGAAATGTGCGAGGTCACAAATCTTGAGGATAAGCACGGCTCCCTTGCGGACGCGATGGTCGGAGCGGATATCTTCGTAGGTGTCTCCGCACCCGGAGTTGTAACCGGGGACATGGTTAAGAGCATGAACAAGGATGCGATAATCTTCGCCCTCTCAAATCCCGTTCCCGAGATCATGCCGGACATCGCAAAGAAGGCAGGAGCAAGAATCGTTGGAACCGGAAGAAGCGACTTCCCCAACCAGGTAAACAATGTCGTTGCTTTCCCCGGAATCTTTAAAGGAGCCCTCGAGGGACGCGCTCCCCAGATCACCGAGGAGATGAAGCTTGCCGCTGCCGAAGCAATCGCTTCCCTCGTTCCTGAAGATGAGCTTAACGAGGACAATGTTATGCCTGCTGCCTTCAACCCGAAGGTTGCCGAGCTTGTGGCTGAGGCTGTAAAGAGTCATATATAAAATAATATATCTATAAACAGGAGCAAGTAATATAGTAATTCACCGCGGACACGCTCTCGCTCTGCGTCGCACGCAGCGGTACTAATCTCACGCATCACTTTGTTCGCGTTCGATAAGTACCGGCGGCTCCTTACGGTCCGCTTGTGAATACTATATCACTTGCTCCATTTTTTTATTGATTGAGCTTTATGGTAATGTTCAGTCCTTGTACAGGCAGAACTCATCCATGGTTCCCCAGCCGCCGGCAGCACAGCTTACATACATGCCGACGGTTATATCATCCCCTGCGGATGCGGAAACTCCGGAAACCGCAGCCTTCTTCCACTCAGCCCATCCTGTAAGGCTCACGGATTCATCTGTGGCAGCCTCCTCCCCGTTGACCTTTACATAAAACTTTATTACGCAGTTATCTCCCACATCACCGCCCTGGATATTTCCAAAGGCGCTGTATGTGCCGTCGTCCGGAGCCTTGATCGTCTGCTCCACCCAGAATACCTGCTCGTGAGTTCCGTTCCACCAATGGAAGGCCTTATCCCCCACAAGCGCATCAGAGGCCTTGTTCTGAACATCTGTCGGATTTACAGACATATCATAACCCACCTCCCATATAACATTTGTATCCTCAAAACCTGGATTTGCAAGAAGATTTGCGTATCCCACCTTTACGGTCGCAAAAACCGTATCTCCGTCCTGTGTGATACCGCTTACGGTATGCTCTCCTCCGGAATTAACATCGATGGCCGCAAGCTCTTCTTCGTTCCACTCGGTGGGGATAACACGGTTAAGCGAGCGATCATTGTACACTCCCTCAACACCTTCGGGCATCACAAGCTGCTCTCCCTGTGAGAGCTCCACAACACAATCCTTGGTAAATTCAAGCTTCGGCTCCGCCTCTTTGCCGTTCTTTAAATACTCGTAATTGAATACGGAAATTGAATCAAGCAGCTTTCCCTCAAAGTCAAAGAATGCCTGGTTATCCCATGAGCTTCCGCCGTAATATCTTCCCGCATCATCGGGGTCATAGGCAGCCGCGTATTTACTCGCCCATCCGGAGCCTTCCCTTGTCCAGATTTCCATATTTGATTCATATTCGGTTCCGACGGGAAGCCATGCGCTCTCCCAGTAAAATACCCCGAGTCCTCCGATATCCGCCATAGCCTTCATCACATCCCAGACCGCATTTGCCTGACTCTGGGGACTGCAGATATAGTCCCCTACGATATCTCCCGCATTTACGCTGTTTCCGGAGCAGTCCCCATCCTCATCAGTATAGGGGAATGATGTCTCAAGCACGCATACATCCTTGTTGTAGATTTTCTTTACATAATCCATTGTCTCCTTCATATGCTCCACCGAGCCGTGCCAGAAGGAATAATATGAAATACCGTAAATATCATAATCAAGCTCGTTGGTCTCGAAATATTTAGCCTTTTTAATGATATTCGTAGATGCATCGACATTGGTAAAATGTACGGCGATCTTAATATCCTTACCATACTCTGCAGATACATCCCGGACAGCCTTTGAACCCTGCTTTAAAAGCTCAAGCACATCCCCGTCCTTTGTTTCGCCGGCCATTCCGTTGTTTATCTCGTTGCCTATCTGCACCATGCCTACATCGGCGCCCGCAGCAAGAATTGTCTTAAGACTCTCCACGGTATAATCATACAGTGCAGATGCCTTTTCCGACACATCCATTCCTTCCCATGCCTTGGGGCACATCTGCTTTGCGGGGTCCGCCCAGAAATCGGAATAATGGAAATCAACATTCAGCTTCATTCCGTTTTCCGCCGCGCGCCTTCCTATCTCCGCGGCAGCAGCGGCGTCATTGTTTCCTCCGCCGTACCCGTTCCCGTCCTTGTCATACGGATCGTTCCACACTCTTACACGGATATAATTAACCCCGTTATCGGAAAGTATTTTAAAAAGATCCTCTTCATTCCCGGCGGCGTCATAATACTTTACTCCGCTGGCCTCCTCTGTCAAAACACTCGAAATGTCCATACCGCGGATAAAGGATTCCTCTATCCCCGCTATCGGGGCAACAAAGACTCCCTCTCCGCCGGCCGCTGCCGTATCCTCTCCACCCGTCTGCCCACCGGAAGCAGCGCCGTTTCCCACTCCCGAGCAGCCCGCAAGACCCGCACAGCATAGCGCGGCCGCAATTGAAATGCTTAAAACTTTTTTCAGTGTCCTTCCCGGCTTTTTGTTTCCAAACATCGTCTTTTCGATCATTTTACTTCCACCTTCCTGTCTGAAAAAGCAACTGTTTAACAGATTTCTTTAGTAAGACTATTGTATGTTACCATATTTGCGCAACCGTTTCCACAAGCATATTTACAGTATTTCAGCGAAATATTTGTAAATATTGTATAAGTGCTTACAAAGACGAAAATCAAGCAAAAAATGAAATAGCTATCATGGGATATATATGATAAAATACTACTATCTATATGTATATACTTAATGGGGTAATTCAAATGACCTACGAGCTTAATCCATCACAGACCGATTATCTGACCGGGCTTGCCAACAGGCGGGGTCTCTATGATTTTTACGATGCTCTCCCGCCCAAGACAGGTATCCATGCGATGTTTATAGACATTGATAATTTCAAGCGTGTAAACGATGTCTACGGGCATAATAACGGCGATCTGCTTCTACAGAAGATCAGTGATCTTATATTTACAAAGTCCAATAATTTCACATCAAGAATAGGCGGGGACGAATATGTCGTCATCTTTAACGCAAGCAAAAACTCCCAGGAGGATCTTAAAAAGCTTGCTGCCGAAATGCTGTCCGCAATGCCGGAGATAGACTTCAGAAAGGACATTCTTTCCATCGTTTCCCTCAGCATCGGAATCGTGTACAATCAGGAGTCCGGAAAGGACCTTGGAAGCATTCTTAACAAGTGCGACGCCGCTATGTACCAGGCAAAAAACAGCGGAAAGAACAGATACTCCATTTACAGGAGCGACGATTCCGAGCAAAAGCTGATCTTTAAGATCGAAGCCGATATGGAGACCGCTCTTACCTCGGGCCAGATAATTCCCTACTACCATCCGAGAATGAATATGCTCACCATGCAGATCATCGGTGCGGAGATAGTTTCCCGCTGGAAACATCCCATCGACGGACTCCGTATGCCCAGAATATATCTTCCGATTTTTGAAAAAAACGGATTTGCCGCAAAGCTTGATATGTATCTTCTCGAGGAAATCTGCAAGCGCAAAGCCTCATGGGTCGGTGAAAAATACGAGCATCTCCCCATCTCCTATAAGATTTCAAGGCTTCAGCTTTTTGATGAGACCTTCCCGATAAGGCTGAGTATTCTTTGTAACAGGTACTGAGTTTCCCATGATGAGATTGAGATAGAGCTTTCGGAAAGCGTATTTATAAAAGACAATAAAGAGATGACCAGAATGGTCACCTCTCTTACCGATAAGAATTTCCGTGTATCGATTTCCGATTTCGGCTCCGGTTTTTCCGCGCTCAGCATGCTCCAGAACATAACCGTAGATACGGTAAAAATGCATGATGAATTTGTGAATACATCCACAGGCACCGAGCGCGGACGAAATGTTATAAGAAATATAATATCCCTCTGCAAGGATCTTAAGCTTGATGTCGTTGCAGACGGAGTCTCCAACGAAGAACAGTCCAACTTTATCATGACCTGCGGCTGTTCCTTCGGTCAGGGACCTCTGTACTCCAATCCCATGCCGGAAAAGGACTTCCTGCGGTATGCGGAGGAATACCTCTCGGACTCCAATGACTTTTTCAACTTCTCCCTTAACGGCACTCTGGAGACCACCGACGGCAGTAAAGAAGCCTCCATCAATGGTGAAGGCCTTGTGTACGAGGACGGAATATTCAAAGATTCAAAATCGCTTTTCTTTCCCGGCGGTCCTCTCCAGCATAACTGCGTAGTAATACCAAACGACATAATGGTAAGCGACAGCTTTACCATCTCAATGTGGATCCGTCCCAAAGAAAACCATATGTGGAGCAGTGCTCTCTATGTAAAATTTGAAACAGGCTTTTGCAGCATCATACCCATGTCTCCGGACTCCCACTCTGACTTTCGTATCCGGGATTCCAAGGAAGTCAGCGGATGGTACGATCTTGTCGCTCTTACCCTGCAGGAAAACATCTGGTACCACTACACGGTCACATACAATGCCCGCACCGAGCGGGCGATAAGCTTTGTAAACGGGGAGGTTGCATTTATAATGGACAATGTGCCCACAAACCGTTTTGTAAAGCTTATCTTACTCGGCGGCGATGTATTCCAGCCCTCATTTGTCGGCAACATCTGTGAAGTGGTCTTTTACAATGAAGCCAAGGATTATGATTTCGTGGCAAAACAGCACGAAGATTATATCTCAAACCCCGACTTCATTGCACGACCGGGCGAGCTCTGATCACTTATTTTCCTGGACATATATGCTTACTCTGCTCTGGATGATATTAGCACAGTCATCCAGAGATTTTTGTCCCTCAAAATAAGCTCCGATCTCTTCTTCAATTATCCTGGTCACCGGGTTCGACAGTGAATTATTCAGCTTTGCACAATCAAGCATCTTGTATACCTCGTCTATCTCCTCCTGAGTTGCATAGTGATAAGTATACATCTCTCCGTCGCCCCAGCCTACGGAGCTGTCAGTCTCCTGTCCTGCCTTTTCAAGTTCCTTATTCTCCAGTTCCTTCAAAGCGGCGTTGCTCGTGGGGAATCCAAAATCATCCCGGCTGTTTCTTTTAAGCGTAAACTCTACAAACTTCCAGGCGGCTTCCTTGTTCTTGGAATCCTTACACAGTCCAAGTGCACCGGAAGGCTGGATAAGGGACGAAGGCGAGCCGTCAAGCGTAGGATATCCGATATAGTTTCCGTTCCCCTTGAACAAATAATTTGTGTACTCCTGAACAGACTCAAAGTTATATATATATGAGTCCATGGCGATTATCAGTCCCTTTGAAAACTTCTCGGCAATACTTGTATCTTCCATTGCCTCATAGTCAAACTCCTCGGGATAGGATGCGGCAAACTCCAGAATACTTTTGAACAGGTCCGAGTCAAAGCTGCACTCTCCGGTCTCCCAGTTAATAAATCCGTCAAGATTATTGTACAAAAGAACCGACAGTATCTGCATCCTGTTTGAATAGTCCATGAAGGCAGCTTCCGGATGCTTCCGGCAATACTCGATAACTTCAGCTACGGACCAGCCGCTCTCTGTACCGAATTCCTTGCTGCTTACGATCATTGATGAAATCTCAAAGGCTGAGGGTATGGAAATGATCTTATCTCCGTACCTGTAGCAGTCTACAATCTTCTCGTTATAATCCTCAAGTTTTATCTCACTGCTGTTTTCAATATAAGGGGTTATATCCTCAAGTACACCCTGCCTAACATAATCATCGGCGGAAATAGACTGCAGATTGAGAAGATCCGGAGTCTTTCCCGCAAGAATATCATTCTTCATGGTATTCTCGGAATCCACGGGGTCTGCATTCTCCTTCTCCCAGTTGTGGTACTCCTTAATGGTTACATGATAATCCGGGTAGGTCTTGTTAAACTCTATTACGGCATTGGAAAGCTGATAATCTTCATAGAGGGAGTATATCGTGATCTCCTGTTTTTCGGCCACCTCACTCCTTTTCTTCTTTGTGAGATTAACCACCTCGGTGGTCCCGCTGTCCCAGTCGCTTGTAATGAGCATATAGCTTCCGTCGGCTCTGCCGTATATATTTCTTACGATTCCCTCCTTAATATCGGCCTCTCTCCATCCGAGGATTTTTTCGCTTTTCTGTCCCTTGATATCATACTCAAACAGAGACTCATAGTTGCCTATAAGAAGCTTTTCATCATTGCCCTCTATCGTTCCGATACAGTCTGTCCCGTAATCGGGTAATCCTTTAAGAGGCTCTCCCACCTTTAATGATCCGATATCAAATTCAGCTACATAATTATTCCAGTCCTTATCATAGTATATGAGAAAGACCTTATTATCCGGAGCTACGGTTACGCTGTTTATCTGGTTTATCGGTATCTCCGTAAGGTCGGAAACGACTCCTTCCGGAGAAACCTTTACGATGTAGGTCTTGTTTGCATCCGTTCCCTGGGAATAAACCGTAATAAATGCGATAATATCCCCACTATCCGATACAAGCAGCTTCTGTACGCCATACGACGCATCTCCGAGCTCATCCATAAGGTTTAACGGAACACTGTTTATCAGATTTCCGCCCGGATCCAGAGTGGCAATTTCAAAATCATTGCCGTAAACAGAATTATCCCCGTTTTCAACATACCAGAATTTATTGATCACGGCAGCCATTTTCCCGTCAGGTAATTCCACCATCTGCTGGACATTTGCCCCACTCGTACAGCTTTACTTATACTCCTCGGGGATAATACCGGAGACATCGAACCCCTCCGCAGCACCGTTCAGATCGATCTCGGAGATTACATCCCCTGTATTTACATCGATCTTGCAATAATAGCTTTTGGAAGACTCGTCATCATAAACATACTTTGTTGCAGTTAAAAACCCTTCATCCAGACCGGTAAAATCATTATTTACCTCAAAGGAAACACCTTCGTTTCCCATGTCAGAGATCTGAATATAATCTGCGACAAAAACATCCTCCGACAGGGAAGCATCAGCACCGGACTTATCGGTATTCTTACCGCATCCCGCAAGTGTTCCCATCGCAGTTACCACTGCCATAATAAAACAGGCAGCCTTTTTCAATCCAACTCTCATTTTTTTATTTCTCCTCTCCGCGGATCACCCGCCTCATAAATCTACGGACTTAAGGATAACATCTTTAAGACAGGGTGTCAACAGAGAAATTATTGTTTTTCGATATTATTTATTTGTTTTTCAGTTATTTCATCTTTGAACACCGAAAACACAAGTGTTACCTTAAACAAATCCCCGTCTATTGTAATATCCATATTTCCTTTCTGGATGGCAATGAGATTTGCCGCGATTGAAAGACCAAGTCCGTTTCCGTCAGCTCCCTCTCTTGACTTGTCTCCTCTTACAAACCTCTCCATAAGCTCATCCGGAGTCATATCAAGCTCTCTTGAGGATGTATTTTTAAATACGATCCTGCAGCTTCCCGGCGTTTCCTCAATGCTCATATAGACCCTGGTAAAGGGCTGGGCATATTTACAGATATTCCCGAGAAGATTGTCAAATACCCTCCACATCCGCCTCGGATCCGCCAGTATTTTCACATCCGAATCCGTATTTTTCATTATAAGATCAAGATTGTTCTCATTCAGCCTGTCCTCAAATTCTCCGGCAGCCTGCGTAAGAAGCGTTGCAACCCGGCAGGGTTCGAGATTTACCTCAAGAGCACCGGACTGCGCCTTTGATACCTCGATAAGATCCTCAAGAAGCCTTTTCAGCCTGCTGCTCTGTCGCCCGAGGACCTCAGCATACTCATTTATTTTCTCATTTTCCGATTTCTCACGAGTGATCAAATCCGCGTAATTTATGATCGATGTGAGGGGTGTCTTTATATCGTGGGAGACATTGGTTATAAGGGATGACTGGGTTCTTTCACTGGCAAGCCTCTTCTCGTTCGAGATAACAATACCGCCGGATATGGTTTCAAGCTCCTGCGCGTGTTTATTAAATACCGGAAGCATAAATCTTGTATTCAGTTCCCCGTTTAATTCCCCCCTAGAGAGCTGCGCAGTTTTCTGCTCAAGCTTCCTGTACATATACGCAACATATATTCCGAAGGCGATAAAAGCGATAATACAGAACAGTAATAAACACCAGCCAAACAGATCCGTCCCCGTAGTCACACCATTATGTCCGATACACGAAGCTGCGATAAGGAAAAGTGTCGCAAACCCGGCCACCGAAAGCACAGCCTGCCATATCAGCGGCATACTCTGCCCCATCGACCTGAAGCCTCTCCCGATGAGCTTAAACAGCTTTGATAAGCCGACGATCACCCAGCGAAGAAGCATCGTCCTCCAGATATATTTCGTCTTGACCCTTATGGCAAAGCATATAGAACAGACAAGAAATACACATACTGCGGCAAGCACATCAAGTATTAGCAGCAATATGAATTCAGCTCCGAAATTAATTGCGAAGCCTCTATCATTGGTAAAAAAGGCTATAAAGAAGATTGCCAGAGCCGTAAGTCCAAGGCTTATCTCAAACGGAACATAGGATTCAAAGATCGGCCTTGGCGTATCGGACCCCTTTTCGTATCCCGCACACTTTAAAAGGAAGATATATACAAATACCCACCCCACAATGGAAAACAGTGCTATAACAAACACGGCGTATCTCAGGGAATAAAGCGCCTGCTGTATGAGATAGATATTTCTGTAATTATCATGCTTTGAAAAATCATACCCGAGATAAATCTCACAAACATAAGCATTATCATTATCAAAAATAATCTCATCGGTATATGAATATATCGCTGTATCGGCTTTGCTTCGATCACCGTATTCCCAGCCATTGCTCATTCCCCCGAAATAGGTTCTTTTTCCTACCTTCGCGTAAGCTATATTTTCCTGTTCACAATTATAATACGCCTTTGCCGTATCCTCGTTGTAAACAGCATTTGCAAGATAATACATATCATCGTATGCATATTCCGTTATCGCCTCGTTCACTATCTGGTGAAAGGGCTTGTAGTAATACCCGGAAGTCAGCAGATAAGCTATCATTCCAAGGCATCCCACTATGAGGAGCGTAAGCATCAGCTCGCCTATGAAAGCCCATATTTAAGTCCACAAACCAACCTTACATATTTTTTTAATTTCATTTTCCATAACGATATCCTCACATTCTCCTATCCTTCAAGAATATATCCCTGTCCGAAAACAACCTTGATGTATCTCGGCTCTGCCGGATTTATCTCGATCTTTTCTCTTATATGCCTTATATGAACCGCGATGGTCTTTTCTCCGGAGAGAGGCTGTTCATGCCATACAGCCTTGTACAGCTCCGAGGGGGAATAGGTTTTCCCCCTGTTCATCATAAGGAAGCGGAGTATTTCATATTCCTTTGGCGTAAGGAAGACCTGCTTTCCCTCGCAGAATACCTGCCTGCTGTTGTTATTAAGCTCAAGTCCTCCGATGACGAGCTCATCCCTGTTTGCAACATCCGAGCCAAGTTTTGTGTACCTGCGCAAAATAGCGCCGACTCTTGCCACAACCTCTGCGGGATTAAAGGGCTTTGTAATGTAATCGTCCGCTCCCACATTAAGCCCTAAAACCTTATCGGAGTCCTCACTCTTTGCGGTGAGAAGAATAATGGGCACATTGGAAAACTCCCTTATCCTGGCCATCGCCTCTATGCCGTCCATCTTGGGCATCATTACATCTAAAAGCACGAGACTTATCTCATTTTTCTCAATTACATCTATTGCCTCCTGTCCGTTAAAAGCCTCAAAAAGATTGTATTCGGGATTGGTAAGATAAATTTTCAGGGCATTTACGATATCCCTGTCATCATCACAAATAAGTATGTTATTCATGTTCTCTCCTGTGATCGTTTTTTATTTTTCTCGAAAAAAACAAAGCGGTAAACAGATTTATCCTTTCCGTTTACCACCTTATATTAGCATAGCATTTGTTTAAGATAATAGTACCAAACCGGTTAAGATTTGGTTAAGATTTGCTTTTTCCGGTCAGCCGAATTGTGCCGGGTCCTGTCCCGCCTCTTTCCTTATCTTTTTCATATGTTCCCTTATCTTGACCTCGTACCCCTGTCCGTCGGGTCTGTAGAATTCGTGACCCGATAACTCGTAGGGAAGATATTGCTGCTCCACATAATGATTCTTAAAATCATGCGAATACAGATATCCCGTCCCATGTCCAAGCTTTGCGGCGCCCTTGTAATGCGCGTCCTGAAGATGGGGAGGAATGGGAAGATTGCCGCTTTTTTCCACCTCTCTCATCGCCTCATCAACCGCTCCGTAGGCTGCATTGGATTTTGGCGCTGTGGCTACATAGGTTGCAGCCTGTGAAAGGATTATCTGGGCTTCCGGCATCCCGATACGCTCTATCGCAAGGAATGCATTTGTGGCCACCACCATCGCCATGGGGTCTGCATTTCCCACATCCTCCGAGGCGCAGATGCATATCCTCCTTGCTATGAATTTTATATCCTCCCCCGCATAAAGCATTCTCGCGAGATAATAAACCGCCGCATCAGGGTCGGAGCCCCGCATACTCTTTATGAAGGCGGAAATGGTATCGTAATGGTTATCTCCGTCCTTGTCGTATCTTACAGCCCTCCTCTGGATACATTCCTGCGCAACCTCAAGTGTTATATGTATAAATCCGTCCTCAGACCTCGGAGTGGACATTACACCGAGCTCAACCGCGTTTAGGGCGTGTCTTGCGTCTCCTCCCGCGATATCCGCGAGAAAACTTACCGCGTCATCGTCTATAACGGCTTTATAGGCTCCCATCCCCCGCTCACCATCGGTTACCGCCTTTCTTATAAGGCCTTCGATGGCTTCCTGCGGGATCGGCTTCAGTTCAAAGATTATGGACCTTGAAACAAGAGCTCCGTTGACCTCAAAATAAGGGTTTTCCGTCGTCGCTCCGATAAGTATAAGCGTTCCGTCCTCCACAAAAGGGAGAAGGTAATCCTGCTGGCTCTTGTTAAAGCGATGTATCTCGTCGATAAAAAGAATCGTCCTTTTCCCGTTCATCGCAAGGGTATTTTTCGCCCTTGCCACCACATCCTCCATATCCTTCTTTCCGGCGATGGTCGCGTTTATCTGGGTAAAATCAGCGCTCGTGGTGTTTGCGATAACCCTTGCGAGAGTTGTCTTTCCTGTACCCGGAGGGCCGTAAAAGATTATCGAGCTTATCTTGTCCGCTTTTATGGCTCTGTAAAGAAGCTTGTCCTCTGCAAGGATATGTTCCTGACCCACAACCTCTTCTATTGTTCTCGGGCGCATCCTCGCCGCCAGAGGCGACTCCTTTTCCTTTGCATTTGTGCTCATATATTCAAATAAATTCAACTGATCCATTGTGCTCTCCGCAAAATCATAAAACATACTTAAATATGTTTTTAAAGAGTCCTCACAAGCTCCGCAAATTTATCGCCGCGATCCTCGAAGTTCTTAAAATATCCGTATGATGCCGCAGCCGGAGAAAGCACGCAGCCGCTTCCCTTCGGTGTAAGCTTTTTGGCAAGCTCAACCGCCATCGGAAGATCCGGAACATAAACTATGCTCTTTGATACTCCGGAATTTCTGTGCTGGGGATGCCCGTATAAATACTCATCATGAACTCTCTTTCCGGATTCATACATACAGATATAATTATACTCATCATGCTCTGCCATAAAGTCCTCGAGGTAATCGTAATCAATCCCTCTGTCCATTCCGCCGATAAGAATGGTCTTAACCCCCGGAATGCTCTTTAAGGCGCTGACAGCTGCCTCGGGTATCGTCGAGATGGAATCGTCGTACCAGTCAATCCCGCTGTAATTCCCGATGGGCTGTAATCTGTGGGGAAGTCCGGTAAAGCTTCCGAGGGATTTTGTAATATCCCCGTCGCTGCACCCGTAAACCTCTCCTGCAACGGTTCTCACAAAGGTGGCATTAAGCTGGTTATGCTCACCGAATACCTTTAAGGGAACCTCTTTTACATCTCCCGTCCTTACTGTCTTTGTTACTGCTTTCGTATCTATTTCGGGGACATTCTCACCCTTATAGAAATAGTCTCCCTCTTCCTGATAGGTTGCTATGTGGCTCTTTGCGAGAAAATAAGCGTCCATCGAATGATAATAATCAAGATGGTCCTCGTAGAGATTAAGGAAAACCGCCACATGGGGAGATACCTTCGTATGCTTCATCTGGTGGCATGAAAGCTCAAAGACGATAATTGTATCCTCAGTTATCTCCTCGCAGTAATCCATACAGGGAAGCCCGATATTTCCGAGTAAAATAACGGGGCGTCCGGTACACTCCTTAAGTACATGCGCCATCATCGAGGAGGTTGTGCTCTTTCCCTTTGTCCCGGTAATCCCGATAACCTGATCCCTGTACTGGTTAAGGAAAAGCTCGGTCTGGGAAGTAAACTTCTTTTTATGAAAGGGCTCATAGTCCAGCATTTTGATTCCCGGGCTTTTGATTATGATATCGTACTCGCTCTCGTCAATATCCTCTATCTTTCCCTCAAAGATATCCACCGACCGCGGCTCGCAATAATTCTTTATATAATTCTCCGAGGCCTTTCCCTCGCGGCCATATCCCCAGATCAGTATTCTTTTATCCCTGACGGTTTCCTTTATAGTCATGCTCATATTCCTGCCTTACTTTCATCCTTTTTTACCTTCGTTATGATTTTTCCGGTCCGATGGATTTTATCCGGCTGCGAACAAGCTCCGCATATTCCCTCGGAACGGCGTTTTCCTCATTCCACTCCCCGAGCATTTCGTTCACATCATAAAAAATCTTTGATATCTGCCCGCCGTAGCGGTCTGTAAGCAGGCTCCTTCCGCCTTTATCCACATAATTCTTTACGCAGGCAAGGACTTCACGCCTTGTGCCGACACATTCAAAGGGCTTGTTCTCCTCTATTCCGCAAAGGCTTCTGAAATCAAGGTCGAGACTTTCCTTGTCAAGTAGCTTTTCACCGAATATCTCTGTAAGCTTATCCTCCTCAATAAACGGAGTAAGGATTATATAGACGAACAGACACTTCGGGCAGTTACAGCACCATATACCCTGCTTGCTTCCCTTATTGCAGCTTCTGAATACCCTGTGGAATTTTCCGGCCTTTGAGAAAAGAGCCGCTATCTGCAGCTCGGTAAGAGGCCTTAGCAGACTGAAATAATGTATATCCGAGTCCGTAAGCGTTTTAAAATACTCCGTAAAATCCCGCTCAAATTCGTAGGATTTGGAATATTGATGGTTTACGAAAGAATCCTTGACCGTGGACTCGTTTGCGCTGTTTTCATTGGACAGGGTTATATTTTTCCGCCCTGTAAGGTACGCCGAGATAACCGCGGAGAAAGCAACCACCGCGGAAAAGGGAATATGACCGTTCATATAGCCCTTCTCATTCATCTCAAGGATTTTTTTATCAAGTATCCTCTTCGCCACATAGTCTCCGGATTTGTAATCACATACATCAATCACATTCCGGGTCGTATCGTTACCATTTATCGTATAGGTAATGATGGGCTCGCCCTTTAAAATCTCAAGGCTTACCACCGAGTCCTTTCCGCCGCCGACGGGAACAAGGGCTCCCTCGTATACTCGCTTATCGTGGAGCGCAGCACCATCGGATAAACCGGCATAATCTTCTTTGCCGCCTTGTGAAACCGCATTTTCCTTCAAGGCTTCCCTATTCTCTGCCGGTACCTCAAATTTAACCAGTTCCTCCGGCTCAATGTATTCTATCCCATTGATATACAGAAACTCTCCGAGCCCATTGCGGTACAGCTTCTGCCACCATTTTTTCTGCCACTCCGTAAGGCTTCCGCACTCTATAACAACAGTCCCGGGGCAGGTAATTTTGTAGTAGCTGATAGTTTCCACCATTCCGAGGGAGAATATCATACGATCGAGAATTTCTTCGGCATTTTTATCTTCATCACTTTTTTCCCCGGCATTTTTTTTATCTGAATTTTTTTCATCTGAATTATTTTCTCCGGAGGACTTTTCTCCAAAAATCCGGGTAAACTCTGTCCCATTCTCCGTCGTTACCTTAAGAGGAAATTTCCACTTGGAAACAAAGCTCTCAAGACCTTCTATCTCGAAATAAAACTTGACGACAAGAAAATCCTCCTCTATAGTCTTTTCATAGTTTTTGTAGATAAACCTTTTATATTTTTCTCTTAAGCTTCTAAACTGTTCGCCCGGCATATCATCCTTTCCTCTTTTCACCCTTTGACCTGCTGCCCTATACGGTGAAAAGGCGTTACTTTCCCTTAAACTGATTTATCGCCGCATCATATTTATATCCGGCTTTGTCAAGGATCTCCGTAATCTCAGACATACTTTCGTCCATATCATCGCAAAGCTCTTCAAGCGAGCCGTATCTGTCTCGCAGTTTCATATTTATCATGCTCAAAAGCATAGCAGCGTCCTTTGGCAGCATATCCGTCTTCCTTTCGGGTATCAAACTTTACCTGAACATTGCAGCAAAATCTGTTTTACATATCTACATAACCGTCATCTTCCATACCGTTCCCGAAGGATTATAGTACAGTCTTATCATCTTTTGCTTACCGAATACAATTACATGACATTCGAAGACAAGCGTATTATCGGTTACAAACACTCCGTCGGGCAATTCCCTTGTTCCCATATGGGAACGGTCCCTATAGTCTTTTATCATATATGTCTGGAATTCTCCGTCATCATCAAGCACCCGCACCTTAAGCGGAAGTATTGAGCCGTCCCTCGAGTGCTGACATATGACATCCACGGGCTTAATATCTGCTCTCATACTCATACCATTTCCTTTGTACAGATGAGTATAGAACACCTGTTCGGTTTTGTAAATCGAACAATTTATTAAATTATCACGCTTCGGCCGGGTAGTTTAAAAATCCACGATCCACATGATCGCACCGACAATCACCAGAATAAATGCTCCCACGAATCCGAATAATCCCGGCATAAACACGATACCTCTTATAAAGCAATACATCCCCGCAACAATAAGCCATACGCCGAATATCTTTCTTCCCACAGATTGCATAGGGGTTCTGAAAAAAAAACGAGCCAGTCCGAACAGGATCATGCTGATCCCCAACGGAACAAAAACATCATCATCAATTTTAGGAACATCTATGTACTGCTCGATCATTACCCATAATATCATCAATACACCCAAACCGGCAATAATGATGGAACGAATGTTGTAATTCCTTATTTCTTTCATACTTTACCCAATCCCTTTATATTCTGTCTGGCTCCGTTTACAAAATATAAAATCATATCCTATACCGCGAACTGGCTGTTATAAAGCTGCGAGTAGAACCCGCCCTGTGCAAGAAGCGACTCGTGATTTCCCTGCTCGATAATGTTTCCGTCACGCATTACAAGTATGATATCAGCTTCCTTGATAGTCGAAAGTCTGTGGGCAACTATAAAGCTTGTGCGTCCCTCCATCATCCTTGCAAATGCCTTCTGTATGCGGATCTCGGTTCTCGTATCTATCGAGCTTGTCGCCTCATCAAGTATGAGCATCGGCGGAAGGCAGAGCATAACTCTTGTAATACAAAGGAGCTGCTTCTGTCCCTGACTCAGCATACCGCCGTCTTCCCCAATGACCGTGTCATAACCATTGGGTAGTCTCTTGATAAAGCTGTGTGAATGGGCAGCCTTCGCAGCTGCTATGATTTCTTCATCCGTGGCATCGGGCTTTCCCATACATATATTCTCTTTTATGGTTCCAGCTTTTAGCCATGTCTCCTGAAGCACCATTCCGTAACTGCCGCGAAGACTGTCTCTTGTTATGTTTCTGATATCATTACCGTCAACCTTTATGGAGCCGGATCTGACATCGTAAAACCTCATAAGAAGATTTATAACTGTTGTCTTTCCGCATCCGGTAGGACCTACTATCGCGACTCTCTGGCCGGGCTTTACATCGAGGCTGAAATTCCTTATGAGAGGCTTGTCCGGGACATATCTGAATTCCACATCCTTAAGTTCGACATTTCCTTTTGCGGCCTCGATAACCACAGCATCCTCCGCATCGGGAATCTGCGGCTTTTCCTCAATAAGCTCAAAGATCCTTGCCGCACATACTATCGCGTTCTGAAGTTCGGTAACAACACCGGAGATCTCATTAAAGGGTTTTGTGTACTGATTTGCGTATGTAAGGAAACAGGAAAGCTGTCCTACCGTAAGGGTGGCCGCACTTCCGTCTCCCAGGCCTTTTATAACAAAGAAGCCGCCTACAACCGCAACTCCCGCGTACACAAGCGAATTGACAAATCTTGTGCTTGGATTTACAAGGGATGAGTAAAAGACAGCCTTCAGCGAACTGTCATGAAGCCGTCCGTTTATCTCGTTAAACTGCTCCTTTACGGCCTCTTCCCTCGCAAATATCTTGACAACCTTCTGATTACCTATCATCTCATCGATAAGAGCGGTCTGCTCCGCACGGATCTTTGACTGGCTCTGGAAATAATCGTGGGTATGAGTCGCAATAAACTTCGCAACAAAGAAAGAAAGCGGCGTGATAACCACAACGACTATGGTTACAATAGGGCTTGTACGGAGCATGAATACGAGAGTTCCGAGTATCGTCATAACGCCCGTAAAAAACTTTGTAAAGCCCATAAGAAGACCGTCAGCAAAGGTATCCGCATCAGCCACTATCCTGCTCACTATATCTCCGTTGGACTGGCGGTCCAGATACGAAAGCGGAAGGCTGTGAAGGTGCTTCATCGCGTCATTTCTTATGTCCTCCACCACATGATAAGTAATGTGGTTATTTATAGTATTCATGACCCACTGGGATACTGCGGTTACAATTATGACCAGCGCCATTGTCATCATTATCCTGTACAGCGCATCAAAATCCACAGTTCCTTTACCTCCTAGGAAAAGGTCCACCGCGTTTCCGATAAGGACAGGGATATAAAGGGTCATAACCACTATCACCGCCGCAAGTATAAGTGAGATTATTACAAGCGGTATGTAGTGCTTTATATATTTAAGAATCTTTCCTATGGTGTTTTTTGTTGATGGATTCTTTTTTTCTGACATAATATCCTCTTTTATTTCTCATACTGCGAGTAATATATTTCACGGTATACCTCGCAGCTTTCCAGCAGTTCCTCATTGGTTCCGATACCTACGATCTCACCGTCATCAAGCACTATTATCTTATCCGCATTCCGTATCGAGGAAGCCCTCTGGGATACTATAAAAACTGTGGTGTCCTTTATACCCGAAACAGCCTTCCGAAGCGCTGCATCCGTAGCATAATCAAGCGCCGAAGCGGAATCGTCAAGGATAAGGATTTCCGGATCTCCCACAAGAGCTCTGGCAATTGTAAGCCTCTGCTTTTGTCCTCCGGAAAAATTCCTTCCGTTTTGCTCGACAACCGCCTCAAGCTCACCTTCCTTGCCCTTTACAACCTCCGTCGCCTGCGCGATATCAAGAGCCTTCCAAAGCTGCTCATCGGTTGCATTATCATTCCCCCAAAGGAGATTGCTCTTTATGGTTCCCTTGAAAAGAACAGCCTTTTGAGGCACCATACCCACCTTACCCGTAAGCTCCCCGGGATCCATGGAATTAAGCGGCTTTCCCTCAAAATAAATGGTTCCGGAGGTGGCATGGTAAAAGCCCGGGATCATATTGACAAGCGATGTTTTACCGGAGCCTGTACCGCCGATGATACCGACAGTCTCCCCTTTCCTTACGGTAAAGTTCATATCCGTCAGGGTTTCATCACCGGCTCCCTCGTACTTAAGGGATACATGGTCAAAGCAGATGTAATCCTTGTTACTGCCTGTGCCGGTGTCTTTATCCTCACCGTTTCCGGTTCCATACGCCGCCTTTTCGTTCTCAAGCCTTGCATTCTCCGGCTTTGCATTCTCTGTCTTTAAAACCGCCTCAACCCTGTCCGCACAGGAAGCGGCTTTGGTTATAAGCACTATAAGATCCGCAAACTTTATAAGCTCGACAAGTATCTGGCTCATATAGTTTACGATAGCCACAACCTGACCCTGGGAAAGGCTTCCGATGTTTACCCTTACGCCACCGATATAAAGAAGCGCGATTATCGCACCGTTTACGATCACATAGGTAAGTGGGCTTGAGAGTGAGGAAAATCTCGCAACCGAGGTCTGTGCCTTTGTAAGTATACGGTTATCAAATTCAAAATCCTTAAACTCTTTTCCTTCAAGTCTGAAGGCTCTTATAACACGGACACCTGTAAGGTTTTCCCTTGTATGTCCGAGCACCTTGTCAAGGTTCCCCTGCACCCTCTTGTAAAGCGGCATGGTGATAAGCATGATACCGAACACGACTATCGCAAGAAGCGGTATTGCAACGACAAAAACAAGGGCGGACTTTACATCTATCGTAAACGCCATTATCATCGCTCCGAAGACAACGATAGGTGAGCGGAGGAACAGGCGAAGTACCATATTGACCCCGTTCTGGAGCTGGTTGATATCACTTGTCATACGGGTGATAAGAGTGGATGTACCGATCTTGTCAAGTACCGTAAAATCGAAGGTCTGGATATGTGAGAAAACCGCCTCACGGAGCTCAGCCGAAAAACCGGTGGCTGCTTTTGCCGCAAAAAACTGGGCAGTGATGGCGGCAACCATGCCGACAAGGGCAAGTCCCACAAGTATAAGACCCATTTTTATGATCATCGAATTGTTTCCGGAAGGAATTGCAACATCTATGATCTTTGATATCACAATAGGCACAAAAAGCTCAAAAGATGCCTCGAGCAGTTTAAAAAGAGGTGCCAGTACAGATTCCTTTTTGTAATTGTGAAGATATTTAAATAATGACTTCATTATGTTTTCCTGTTAATTATTTTTTGATGCACACGCAGAGATAAATATCGTCTCCGACCACTTCCTCAAACCACTCATACCCCGAAAGATGCGGTGCATGAAGATCCGAAACATCCGTATCAAGATACGGTCTTACGCCCTCCCCCGTGCATTTTCCAAGTGCCTCTTTTCTTGCCCAAAGCCTGTAGAACACCTTTCTTTCGGAGTCCTCCTTTACGGCTTTGCTCTCTTTTTCGGAAAAAAATCTCTCCGCCATATCCGTTTCGCGGTTGTTCCTTTTATTCTGGATATCGATTCCAACCTCCCTGTCCGACAGCGCAAGCGCCACATATCCGCCTGCATGGGAGATATTAAAAAAAGGAAGCGAAGTATCGGCAAAATAGGGTTTCCCCTGCTCCCCAAAGCGGTATTTAAAATCCACCGCTTTTCCCTCCGGACTGATCAGTTCATCAAGGCTGTATTCCCTTTTGCGGCATCCCGGATAATCCCGCATCGCCCGCTGTATAAGCAGCCCCGCGCCGATGCATGCCGCCCTGCCCTTGGGGTTTTTATTCATACCCGCCGCGGTTTTTGACCTTGATGAATCAATCGCATTTAAAACGCGCAGGAACTCCTCTCCGCTTATGGAAAGGAGCTCCGGTATATCCACTTTCAGAAGACTGATTGTCAGCATAAGTGCATACTATTCCTCTTCTTTTTCCGGCATTACTATGGCGATATGGACATCATCAAGCTGCTTTTGCGTAACGGCTGAAGGTGAATCCATCATAACATCCTGTGCGTTCTTGTTCATCGGGAAGGTGATAACCTCGCGGATGGACTCCTCGCCGGTAAGGAGCATTATCATACGGTCAACTCCGGGAGCCGCTCCTGCATGGGGCGGTGCTCCGTATGTAAAGGCATTATACATAGCGGGGAACTTTGCCTTAACATCATCTTCGCCAAGGCGGACAAGTTCGAATGCCTTTACCATGATCTCGGGATCGTGGTTTCTTACGGCTCCCGATGCGGATTCATAGCCGTTGATAACAAGGTCGTACTGGTTTGCCATTATCTCCAGGGGATCAAACTCTCCCTTTGCCGCCTTTTCAAGGATCTCAAGTCCTCCGACAGGCATGGAGAAAGGATTGTGGCAGAATTCAAGCTCACCGGATTCCTCACCGATCTCATACATGGGGAAATCCACTATCCAGCAAAACTGATACTGTTCTTTATCCATGTGCTCGGGGCAGAGCGCGCCGAGCTTTGTACGCATAACTCCTGCGGTCTTAAGCGCCTCGCCCTTGCTTCCGGCGGCAAGCCCTACGAAGCAGCCCTTCTCGAGTCCAAGCTTACCGATAACCTCATCCTTGATGGGCTGAACAAATTTTGAAATACCGCCGACGATCTCTCCGTTTTCGTCAAGTCTGAACCAATAGGTCTTCTTTGCGGTCTGCACCTCAACATCGGCTATAAGCTGGTCGATCTGTTTTCTCGTCGCATTAAACCCGCTTACGACAACGGCCTCAACGGTCGCTCCCCTGAAAGGCTCAAAATCTATTCCGCCGAGTACACCGGTAACATCCTTAAGCTCAAGATCGATACGAAGATCCGGCTTATCTGTCCCGTATTTTTCCATGGACTCTCTGAATGGAATCCTCTTAAAGGGAGCTGGAGTAATGCGGTCATAAATTCCGTATTTTTCAAATACGGGCACAAGAACCTTCTCCAAAACCCCGAGTACATCATCCTGGGTTGCGAAAGCCATCTCCATATCCATCTGGTAGAACTCGCCGGGAGTACGGTCTCCTCTTGCATCCTCGTCCCTGAAGCAGGGAGCGATCTGGAAATAACGGTCAAATCCGGAGGTCATAAGGAGCTGTTTGAACTGCTGGGGTGCCTGGGGAAGTGCATAGAACTTTCCGGGATGCTTTCTCGCGGGAACAAGGAAATCTCTTGCTCCCTCGGGACTTGAGGCGGTAAGGATGGGCGTGGTGATCTCAAGAAATCCCTCGTCAGTCATAGCTCTTCTCAGCTCGGAAACAACCCTGCTCCTAAGTACGATATTCTTTTTAACCTCAGGGTTTCTAAGGTCAAGATAACGATATTTAAGTCTCGCGTTCTCATCCGCTTCTCTTGAGTGATTTATCTCAAAGGGAAGCTCCGCATGTATGCACTTTCCGAGAACAGTCACCTTCTCCGGGACAACCTCGATGTCTCCGGTAGCGATCTTTGGATTCTTGTTTGAACGCTCTCTTACCGTTCCCTCGACGCATACGGTTGATTCGGTGTTGATCCCGGTAAACGCATTCATCATTTCCTCGGTCTCGGGTACGATCTGGGTCGTTCCGTAGAAATCCCTGAGGATAACGAATCCCAGATTCTTGCTTACTCTCCTTATGTTTTCATACCATCCGACAAGGACAACCTTTTTGCCCGCGTCGGAGAGCCTTAATTCATTACAATTATGGGTTCTTGACTGTACCATTTTTTCCTCCAAAATACACTGTGTATCTACACAGATTTAGTAACTGATTTATTAAAGAATTCCTCAAAGTCCTCATACCCCTGGGCATTAAGCTGCTCCTTCTGGAATTTCTTGTTCTTGTTCATCCTTACAACAAGTATCTGCCTGCCCTCGGCTCTCTCCTTCTGTGCCTTCCCGATTATCTCGCAAAGCTTTTCACCGCCGATTCCCTTTTCGATAAGATATGCCTTCTTTGCATCCTGTCCGGGCACTGTAAAGCCGCTCTCCATGAGCAGAAGAACGATTCTCTCAAACCCGATGGAAAAGCCGCAGGCAGGAACATCACTTCCCGTGAATTTCCCGACCATTTTGTCGTATCTTCCGCCGCCTCCGCAGCTTCCGCCAAACTCCGGCATCGCGATCTCGAATATCGTTCCGGTGTAATAGCTCATGCCCCGGACCAGAGTGGGATCGAATACCATCTCAAAATCTGCTTCCTTGGTTGCCTCCACAGATTCGATGATCTCCGCAAGATTGTCTTTTATCTCCGGATCAAGGAAGTCACCCAGCTTTTCCGAGAGCTTTTTAAGCCCCTCTACCGATGTATCCGGATTTTCAAAAAGCTCAAGGTATCTGTCTACACCTGCCTCATCAAATCCGTTACCTGCGAGCTCAGCCTTTACTCCGTCTATTCCGATCTTGTCCATCTTGTCAAGCGTTATGAATACGCTCTCGTATGAGTCCTCGGCGAATCCCGCATAAGCTGCCATAGCTTTAAGAATTCGTCTTTCGTTTATTCTAATCTGGAAATTCTTGAATCCGAGTCTTCCGAGAGTCGTCGTCGTTGCAAGGATAAGCTCAATCTCGGCGAGATTTGACGGCTCACCGAGGATATCTATATCGCACTGCATAAACTGGCGGTATCTTCCTCTCTGCGGTCTGTCGGCACGCCATACATTTCCCATCTGGAGCGCCTTAAAGGGTGCGGGAAGATTGGCGGAATTGTTTGAATAATATCTCACAAGGGGAACTGTAAGATCGTACCTTAATCCACCGTCCACAACCTCCTCCTCGGTAGTCGCGTTTGCCACATCAAGCTTCTCTCCTCTTTTCAAAATCTTAAAGATAAGCTTCTCGTTATCTCCGCCCTGCTTACTGGTAAGGTTTCCGATATTCTCCACACAGGGGGTCTCTATTCTTGTAAAGCCGAATTTTGCGTAGGTTTCGCTTATCACATTCTTTACATACTCGCGTATACGCATTTCTTCGGGCAGGATATCCTTCATTCCCGTGGTAGGTTTCTTGTTAAGTGCCATATATACTCCTTTAAGAATCTTGTATTCTGTTTTTTTATCAAAGCTCAATCAAAGGTTTATTTTACCATAAATCGCCGTAAATAGGAATATCGAGTGTAAAAAATCTGACGCACTTTTCGTGTAATATTTTTATAGAATCAAACGGAAATTTGCTGTAAAATCAATGTATACGCGATATTTTTTTATAATATGTCATTTTTATGATCATATATCTGACGAATACGACTAAATTCAGGAGGGTGCGCAATGAAAGATCTGTACAATAATCCCAAAAAACTCGGCTTCGGTCTTATGAGACTTCCGCTGTCAAATGCCGACAACGGCTCGGATATTGACATAGAGCAGACAAAAAAGATGGTTGATATGTACCTCGAAAGAGGATTTACATATTTTGATACCGCATGGATGTACCATGGCGGAGCCAGTGAGACAGCTATCAAGGAGGCTCTTGTAGACCGCTATCCGAGGGAGGATTTCACGCTTACCACAAAGCTGCATTCCGGCTTCTTTGATACACTTGAGGGAAGGGACGAGATATTTAACAAGCAGCTTGAAAAGACCGGAGCCGGATACTTTGATTTCTATCTGCTCCACGATATTGAGAGCGGAAACTATGATAAGTTCTGTAAGCTTGATTGTTTTAACTGGATCATGGACAAAAAGAAAGCCGGTCTTATCAGGCACATAGGCTTCTCCTTCCACTCCGACGCAAAGCTTCTTGACAGGGTTCTCACAGAGCACCCCGAAATGGAATTTGTCCAGCTCCAGATAAATTACCTTGACTGGGAAAGCGACAATGTACAGTCAAGAAAATGCTATGAAGTTGCGGAAAAGCACGGCAAGAAGGTTATCATTATGGAGCCTGTAAAGGGAGGAAGCCTCGCTGTTCTCCCCGAGTACATCACAGAGGAAATGCGCAGTGTTCATCCCGAATGGTCGGTTCCTTCATGGGCGGTACGCTTCGCCGCAAGCCATAAAAATGTATTTATGGTTCTAAGCGGTATGAGCAATATCCGGCAGATGGATGACAATTCGTCATATATGCAGGATTTCGTTCCTCTTACCGAGGAGGAAAAGGCGATATGCCTCCGCGCCGCCGAAAAGATACGCACAGATATCGCTGTTCCCTGCACGGCCTGCTCCTATTGCACGGACGGATGCCCGATGCAGATCGCAATCCCCAAGTACTTTGCTCTTCTCAACGAGGAGAAAAAGATAATAAAGCCCTGGGGCTGGAAATCCGGAAAGGAAGCGTACGAGGAGCTCACAAAGACCTTCGGAAAGGCAAGCGAATGTGTCGGCTGCGGTCAGTGTGAGGGCGTATGTCCCCAGCACCTTCCGATCATCAGCCATCTTCGCACTGTTGCTGAAACCTTTGAAAACTGATCGTTCAAAAAAGCCGTCACTGCTTAAATCAGTGGCGGCTCTGTTTTTGTTCTTAGTTTATTGCTTTTTTGTTTATTGCTTTTTTGTATTACTGCCCGTTTGCGAGCACGCAAAGCTCGTCGAGCATCTTGGGAAGCTCGGTTCCCATGTTTTCGTTGGTAAACTGGCAGGTGCCGACCTTTCTGTGTCCGCCGCCGCCATACTTAAGCATAAGGCTTCCGACATTAACATTAGAAGTCTTGTTTAAGATACTGTATCCGACTGCGGCGCTACAGCCCTCTCCGCCCTTTCCGCTTACGATCCATGCGGAAATATTCTGCTCGGGATACATTGAGTAGATCATAAAGCGGTTGCCGGTATAGATGGGTTCAACCCCGCGGAGGTCACTGATGATAACATTTCCTTCGGTGTGGGTATGCTCCTTGACCATCTGCTTAAACTTCTCGGTCTGCTCGTTGTAAACCTCGATACGCTCCTGTACATCAGGCATTGCGAGGATTTCCTCGGTAGTATTCCTGCTGCACGCAACAAGAAGCTTCTCCATAAGCTGATAGTTTGAAACCGTGAACTGTCTCCAGCGTCCGAGGCCTGTTCTGGGGTCCATAAGGAATCCGATAAGTATCCATCCGGTAGGATTCATAACCTCGTCTACAGTAAGGTTTCCGGAATCAACCTTGTCTACGGCCACCATGATATCGTCATACTGGGGGAATCTCTCCTTGCCGCCGTAATACTCATATATTATCCTTGCACATGAAGGGGTAACCCTGCTCTCTCCCTTATACTTGCCCTCAAGCTGCTGGCGCTCAAACTCGCTGGAATGATGGTCAAACCAGAGTCCGCATCCCTCTACATAGGGCACATTCGCAAGGCAGTCATCCTCCGTGATCTCGATAAGTCCATCCTGCAGATCCTTAGGATGAGCGAACTTCCAATGATCGATAACCCCTGCTTCAAGAAGCAATGCTCCACATACAAGTCCGTCAAAATCAGATCGTGTTACAAGTCTCACTTTTCATATCTCCTTTCGAACCGAATCGGCTTTTAAATGTGTTAATCTCCAAAAATCCGACGAAGACCTTAATAAAATGATTTTAACATAAAATCAATTCAGATACCACACCAAAATATAAGCATATCTGATTTTTTTACGGGAATAAGGATTTACCACTGGTTGAGGTCGAAGTCTCCCGCAAGCTCCTGTATCTCCTTATCCGCCTCCGCCATAAGATCGGCGCAGTGCTTAAGCTTATCCTGTGCTTCAAGGGTAAACTCCGTATCCTTTTTATACCGGAGCTGGTGCTCGGTACTCGCCCAGAAATCCATAGCTATCGTCCGTATCTGGATCTCCACCGGGACCTCCCGGGATGTATTTGAAAATATCACATTATCATTGACAATAAGGTGGAGGCTCCGGTATCCGTTGTCCTTCGGCTCCCGGATATAATCCTTGACCTCGATTATATCGATATCCGGCTGTCTGGTAAGCATCCTCGCCACATAATATACATCCTCTATAAACGGGCAGATAACCCTTACCCCCGCTATATCGTGGATATTATCGATAAGCGCGCTTACGGTGAGGGGAAGCCCCTTCTTTTTCATCTTGTAAAGGATGCTCTCTTTTGATTTTATCCTGCTGCTTATGGAAGAGATCGGATTTCTGTCGTTGCTGAACTGAAACTCCCCTTTAAGAATATTCAGTTTTGCGGTAACCTGCTCTATCGCGGCCTCATGGATGAACATGAGCTGTCTGTACTGCCTGTCAATATCCAGATAATCCACCGTCTGGGGCAGAAATACCGTCTCATCCTCCGGTATCTGCGCGATCTCGGAGATTTCGACAGCCTCTTCGTTTATTTCAAATGCTTCCACATCTATCATTTTATTACATACCTTCTTTTACCGGACATCTTGGCTTCATAAAGAACCTTATCCGCAAGGGAATACAATTTCTTAAAGCTTGCTTTTCCCACGGTATCCTCTGAGGAAACCGCGCCAATGGAAAGACTTGTTATCCCGGCATATCCAAGATCCCCGATCTCTTTTTCAAATTTATCCATTATATCCTGTAAATGCTCTCCGATTTTTTCCTTATCGGTTATGCCCCTTAGAAATACGCAGAACTCGTCTCCTCCAAGCCTTGCGCTGTAAAGCCTATCCTCCGGAATACCGCTTAATATATTTGCAAGCGCGATAAGGACCGCATCTCCGCATTGATGTCCGTTCCTGTCGTTAACCTGTTTGAAATTGTCCATATCGATCATTACCATAGCGCCATGTCTGCCACCGTCAAGGTCCTCCTCCACAAGCTCCTGGAAATGGTTCCGGTTATAAAGCCCCGTAAGCGCATCTCTTATCGCAAGCTCATGTATCTTCTGCATCGTATTGTAATGCTCGGTATTATCGATCACCCATAGCATATAGCCCTGAACATTGTTTCTCTCTATAAGGGGCTCCTGTACAAAATCAAAAATCCTCTCCTCAACCTTAAGGGTCAATGTCTCATTGTTTAATATCGGCCCCAGCTTTTCATTTTTCCTGAGATCGGTATTAAGCGGAAGCTGTCCGAATATTTCACCGATCTTGTTGTTCTGGTACTGAACCCTGTAGTTTGAATCAACAACAAGGATTCCCTCCCGGCCGTGATCAAGGGCATTTGTGGATGCAAGCATAACGGAATCAAGAAATCCGAGTCTGTTCAGACAAAGGTACATGCAAAATACCGCTCCGACTATGCCGAGGGCGGGTATCTCATATCCCCCGGTAAGCCCAAGTAGCTTTATCACATAGGGTATCCAGCAAAAAACCAAAGAGATCAAAACATAGAGCAATCTCTTTTTCTCTATCGGGGACGCGCTTTTCAGCTTACCCAGACAGGCAGTCATGGTTATTATTGATACCATCAATATGTAAATTATCGAAATATAGAAGCCCGGACCATAGACAAGCTCGGGTCTGCTGAAGGGTCCGTCAAAATTCACATCGACAACCTTATAGAAGAAATGCGTTACTCTCGTCCTTCCGAGCATATACAAAAAGATTATGGATATCACGGTAAGCAGCGCATACACAAAGTTCGGAATCCTTGTTGAAGTAAGTACGCTGACAAAGAATACAACCGCGATAAAGAGAATATACTCACCGAAGTACTCAACCATACACGCAAAGTGTACGCCCTCCGCCGTGTCCGAAAGGATCTCGAGTATAAAGCCCATCGTATAGGTAAGAGCTCCGAATTCCATAAAGAGTACCGAGTTCTGCCCTCTTGAGGGCTTGTTGAATACGGTGAGCAGCATGATCGCAAGCACGAGAACAAAGCCCGCGATATGTACACCGATATAAAGCCCCCATGGTGTGACAAGGCCCGCGGTAAATGCCTTTATCGCGGATAACACAAGAAAATGGGCGGGATAAAATATATAAAAGAAATATCTTCCTCCGAAATTCTTCCCTTTTTCTCCGTTGTAGCAATAAAGCAAAGGCAGAGCCAGCATAAAGCCCAGAAGATAGGACTTGTCCCACCAAAGCCATTCATATTTTGAGAAATGGAAAATATTGTTAAGGGATATTGACACCATAAGAAAGCCCACGGTCACCACATCGGCGATAATAAACCAGATTGCCTTCTGTTTAAAGGTTTTTCCGTAGTAAAACGCGAGTATGAACATTATGGGCGTGATTATCCATCCGCCTATCGTTGCGGATACGGCGAACAAAAGGACGGTAAGTATGATCTTTGCCGGCTTTTTTAACTTCCTGCTCTCAAGTACCGTAAGGACAAGAAGCCACAGCAAAAGGTCAAAGATTATATTCTGCCGGTAATCGTATTCCTCATGAAAAAAAAGATAGAACGGTATTATCGATACCGCAGCGAACATTGCCATCCGATAAATATATTTTTTCAGATCGGAGGTTTTTCTGAATCCCTCCGCGATAAAAAAACACATTATCGGCACGGTAAGTCTTCCGCACACATGAAGGAACTGGCCTAAAGGAGAATAAAAATCAACAAAGCCCCATGCTGTGTGGTCGATGACCATGGAAATAATGGCGATAATCTTGAGTTGTGTTCGATTTAAGCTGAGTTTTTTCATACCCCTATAATAACATTTTATTCATGTAAATAAAACTGTCAGAAAATTAAAAATCTGTGATATACTTATATGGACTTTTAATAAGGTGTTTATAAATTATGTAAACCAAGCAGAATAAACCGGCAAGAATTAAAGCATGGCGCGTGACGAGGCAACGCAAACACAGATAAAAAAGAGGAAGTAAACATGGAGCACAAAAATCCGATACAGAATGACACAAACGACCAGCATTTTATTACCATCGGGGAGATAATGCTAAGGCTCACCCCTCCCAATTACGAAAAGATAAGAATGACAACCAGCTTCGAGGCAAGCTACGGCGGTTCCGAGGCCAACATTGCCCTCGCCCTGGCAAACCTGGGTGTAGACAGTACCTTCTTCACGGTCGTTCCGAACAATTCCCTTGGAAAGAGCGCCGTAAGACTTCTCCGGAGCAATGATGTACACTGCACTCCGGTCATCCTCTCAACGCCCGAGGAGACACCGACCCACAGGCTCGGAAGCTACTATCTCGAAACCGGCTATGGAATCCGCGCCAGCAAGGTTATATATGACCGTAAGCACAGCGCCATTACCGAGTACGACTTTTCAAATCTCGATCTTGACGCGCTTCTTGACGGCTTTACATGGCTGCATATGAGCGGGATCACCCCTGCTCTTGCGCCGAATTGCCGGGAGCTTACGATAAATGTCCTCAAGAAAGCGAAAGAAAAAGGCCTTACGATAAGCTTTGACGGAAATTTCCGCAGCAAGCTCTGGACCTGGGAGGAGGCAAGGGATTTTTGTACAGAGTGCCTTCCCTATGTGGATGTTCTTCTCGGCATTGAGCCCTATCATCTATGGAAAGACGAAACCGACCACTCAAAGGGAGATTACAAGGACGGAATTCCTCTCCAGCCCACTTACGAACAGCAGGATGAAATAAATCAGGCATTTGTCTCAAGATATCCCAACATCAAATGCATCGCCCGCCATGTACGCTATGCGCACAGCGGTTCCGAAAACAGCCTGAAGGCTTTCCTCTGGTACGAAAACCATACCTTTGAGAGCAAGCTCTTCACCTTTAATATCCTCGACAGGGTTGGCGGCGGAGATGCCTTTGCAAGCGGACTTATCTACGCTATGATGCACGACTACAAGCCTATGGATATGGTCAATTTCGCTGTGGCTTCAAGTGCAATAAAACACACCATCCGCGGCGATGCAAATATCACGGATGATGTGGACAGCATAAAGAACCTTATGAACATGAATTACGATATTAAAAGATAAACCTGCGCCTTCCCGCTATACCTTCCAGGGTTGGATTTCTTACAGGAAATCCAATGTCTCAGGGGTACAGAGCTCCAGTTCCTCTTTGGGTATGGAAAGAAAGATCGCGCCAAAAAACAGTATCCCCGCGATAAGGTAATCGGGTTTTCCCAAAAATGCCACTCCCAGATATCCCGCTATGAATTCTTATCCGTCATCACATAAACTTTATCTTTGTTACTACCTTGACCGGCGTTTTTATATGCTTCTTAAATATATCCTCGTCTTCCCGCTTGCCCACTATACTTCCGTAATGTGTAGGGATCGCATACTCCGGTCTTATCTCATCGATCAGCTCCGCTGCTTTCTTCGCATCCATTGTATATGTCCCGCCTATGGGTATGAGCGCTATATCGCATCTTACAGCCTTTGCCTCTTTTGTCGAATCGGTATCTCCCGCTACATAAACGCGCTTTCCCTCTATCCTTACGAGGTATCCCAGATAACCACTGCTTTTCGGATGGAAAGCCTTTATGATATTATAGGCCGGTATTGCAGATACCTCAAAACCGGCTATCTCCTTAAAGGAACCCGGCTCCATGACATAGTACTTACTTATAACGGCATCTTTGCAGCCGCAAAGCTCCTCTGCCTTTTCCTTAAGGCATTTCGGGACCACCAGGACTGCCCCGGGCTTTGCAACTTTTCCGATATCCTTCGGAGAGAAATGGTCATAATGGTCGTGTGTTATGAAAATAATATCCCCGTCCGCATACGCCCTGTCAACACTGAACGGATCGAAGTACAGAACCTTTCCCTCTCCCGGGATCCTTATGCTGCTTTGTGTCAAAACTTCGATGTTATCAATTAGTGCCATCTGTCAATGTACTCCTTACCGCATGTATACTGCCGATACCCTTCGAGGAAAATTATAAAACCTTAAAGGAGCTCAAAGCAAGAAAAAAATTCATCTTTAAAGCACATCATTTCTGACAACTCAACCTGTCTTAATTACTTGCATCATCATATTTATTTTTAAAACAGCGAGCAAACCAACGCTGCCAATGCCGATGCCGCAGGGAATATGATAAGGAGCTTCAGCAACTGGCTTTTGATGTTATAGCCATACTTTCTGTTTGTATAAACCGGGCTAACCTCCGGGGTAAAGGTCTGAAAGAAGTGGAATCTGCAAAGCAAAAAATAATCGAAAAATGTCATGTCATAAATCTTATATATCGTAAAGATGATGACAAATCTTAAAAAGAACTGCACGAAAGTAAAATCGCACCTGAAGCCGTCCCATATAGACACCACTCCGGCGCCCAGAATCATGACTATACTCATTATCATTAAAGTCCATCCGATTTTACGGGCTCCGTAGAATTCCTCCTGTTTTCTGTCTATTACCAGCTCCAGTGCCTCCTTCGGTGCAGAAGAAAACAGCTTCTTGTCCTTGATAAACACTACAGCCGATATCAGCATGAGTGTTATCGCTGCACAGAAAATGATTG
>JAFVCL010000057.1 GCA_017479285.1 Lachnospiraceae bacterium | reverse complement strand
TTTGGTAAATCTCATCTTGTTTCCTCTTGCTTTCTTTCCTTATCAGCCTAATAATGTGAGCACCTTTTTAGCAGTCTCAACAAGACCCGACCCGCTTTCCATACTGCTCTTCTGTATGTATTTGTGGGCCTCATCCTCTGTCATATTCCTTCTTGAGATCAACAACTGTTTTGCCTCGTTAATGACCTTTATATCTTCCTCACTTCTTACCTTCGGCTTAAGTCTGTCCCTCTTTCTTCTTCTGTACAGATCATCGGACATCGACCCGAGCTTATTCATAAAGGTTCCGGTCTTCAGCGGAAGTGTAAGGTAGGAGAGCTGACTGTCCCCGGCGCACTCATTCTCGTGTTTTTGAGATACCAGAAGCAGCATCTCGAATCCATAAGGGAGATTCTCCCGGAGCTGCGAATACATCATATCCTGCAGCTTATATGAACAGATCACGATACCGTCATCGAGATCATCGGTCTGACTTATGGCCTGCGCACCGTTTGCGCAGATAAAAACAGATCTGTAGCCTCCGCGAATGAGTATATTTCTAATGCCGGCAGATTCTTCAGGCTTGGAAAGCACAATAATAATGTTTGCCACCTGAACCTCCCATTAAAAGCCTAATATCTGTTTAAATACTCTGAAAGCTCCCACTCTGACACAAAGGTATTGTAATCATTCCACTCCTTTTCCTTCATGGACGCATACTGTTCAAAGGTTTCTTTTCCGATGGTCTCCATTATGAAAGGATCGGCTTTCGCAGCTTCGATCGCCTCCTTGAGATTCTCGGGAAGACGCCTTACCCCGAGTTTTTCCCTCTCCTCCGGGGTCAGCCTGCCGATGTTCTCATCAACGGCAGCCGGGGGCATTATCCGGTTTTCGATACCGTCAAGTCCCGCCGCGATTATGAGAGCGATGGTAAGATAAGGGTTGGCGGCACAGTCTGGGCTTCTGAATTCGATCCTAGCGGAGCCTCCGTTTACGATGGCCGGTATCCTTATCATCTGCTTGCGGTTGTGCGCACTCCAGGCGATGTAGACCGGTGCCTCATACTCCGGATTAAGCCGCTTGTATGAATTCACAAGAGGATTTGTGATCATGCTCATGCCCTCTATATGCTTCATAAGTCCGCCTATGAAGAAGTATCCCTCTTTCGATATACCATTCGGGTCGGAGGTATCTCCGAAAATATTCCTTCCGTCCTTTTCTATTGAAATGCTTATGTGCATACCCGAGCCGTTTACATTGTTCTTCGGCTTGGGCATAAAGCTTGCGTGAAGCCCGTGTCTTTTTGCGAGAGTGCGTACAGCCAGCTTAAATGTCTGTATATTATCGGCCGTCTCCAGTGCTCCGTCATAGCTTAAGTTTATCTCGTGCTGTGCGGGCGCAGCCTCATGATGGGAGCCTTCTATCTCAAATCCCATATCCTCGAGATTCATTACGATATCACGCCTTGCGTTCTCCCCTTCATCCAGCGGTCCGATATCAAAGTACCCGGCCTGCTCATGAGTGACAACCGTGGGGTTTCCGTTTTCGTCAGTCTCAAAAAGGAAAAACTCACACTCGGGTCCTATCATGAATTTATATCCCTGCTTTTCCGCTTTTTCAAGATTTCTCTTAAGAATCCCTCTCGAACAGATTTTAGAAGGAGTACCGTCAGGAAGCATCACATCACAAAGAAGCCTTGCCACCTTTCCCTGCTGTGGTCTCCACGGGAGTATCTCAAATGTGGAATAATCCGGAATAAGAAGCCTCTCCGAATCCTTTACCCTCGGAACTCCGTCGGCCGCAGTCGCGTCAAAACGACACCCGTTTTCGAGTAATCCCGCTATCTTTCCGGAGGTCACCGCTATATTTTTAAGCGTTCCGTGAAGATCCGTAAACTGGAGTCTTATAAACTCAACATCCTCTTCTTCCAATAATCTCAGTACATCTTCTTTAGTGTAGTTGTTCATGTTTTTCGTCTTTTTGTCAATACCTTGCTGTTATATGAAATCCTTTTTCGGATCATCCCTGCATCAGTTTTTTTAATTCGTCGGGCGTAAACACATATTTCGTATTGCAAAAGCTGCAGCCCACCTCAACCGGCTTTCCTTCTTCTATCATCTCGTCAAGTTCCTTCCTTCCGAGACTTAACATAACCTGTTCGAGCCGGTCTCTGTTGCAATTGCACCTGTATGCGCACGGGGACTTTCCCGTTATTTCAACATCAAGTCCCTCAAGAACCCTTCCCAGCATATTCTCGGGCGTATCTCCGCCGTCAAGCATTTCCGTTACGGATTTCAGATTTTTCAGGTTCTTTTCAAGGACTCCGATCACCTCATCCGTTGCGTAGGGCATAAGCTGGATAATAAAGCCCCCCGCCTGTCTTACGGTATTATCCCTGTTCATAAGAACTCCGAGTCCTACCGAGGAAGGTATCTGCTCAGAGGCCGCGAAATAATAGGTAATATCCTCGGCTATCTCACCTGTCTGAAGCTCCACCTCTCCGACATAGGGTTCTTTAAGTCCCATATCCTTAATCACTCTAAGCATTCCCGGTCCTATCGCTCCGGAGACATCAAGCTTTCCATTTGGCTTTGCGGGAATCATCACCTGCGGCTCGTTGGCATAGCCCTTTACATTGGCGCCTGAATCGGCGGTAACGGTAATTCCCCCCACCGGTCCCGAGCTCTTTATCTGAAGAGTTAAAAGATCCTTCTCCCCCTTCATCATGCTGCCCATCATTGCAGCCGCGGAGAGCATCCTCCCCAGCGCCGCGCTTATAACCGGACTTGTATTGTGTATGCTTCTCGCGTGCTCCACCATTTCCCTTGTCGTACAGGCAAAGGCTCTTATCTGTTCTCCCGCCGCCATGGCGCTTACTATATAATCACTCATCTTTGTTTGCTCCCGGGGTCAAAATGCTCATTTATACAGTTATATCCTCTTAATCTTTTGACCCTTGTATAACATCATTCTTGATACATTTAGCTATGACAAAAATCCTCTCGGTGGCTCCGTCCGGCTTTTCCCCCGACTCCGAATCCACAAGCTTGATGATCTCAAATCCGGTTTTTCTTAAAAGCTTTTCCACCTCTTCCGCTTCAAAGCCTCTCTGGAAATGAGTCTCCTCAAACCTGTCGTATCTTCCGTCTTCGCCTCTCACAAAAAGAGTAAGATCATATTCATTTATTCCCGATTCACTGTCATAATAATTATCCCAGATAAAGCTGCAGTCCTCACGGCTTTCGGCTATTGTACTCTCCCCTATGACCTCCCTGTATTTATACACAGTATTCAGATCAAAGATAAAAAGTCCTCCCGGGTAGAGATAATTGTGAACAAGTCCGGAGACCGTCTCGAGATCATCCTCTCCGGTCAGGTAATTTAAACTGTCACATACACTTACAACTGTTCCGACGGTGCTGTACAGCTCAAGCTCAAGCATATCCTGGTTGAGATATAAAATATCCGATCCCGATTCATCCCTCTTCTCAAAGGCGATCTCAAGCATCTCCTCCGAATTGTCGATGCCGATCATATCAAAGCCTTCGTTGTAGAGCAGCTCGGTTATAGTTCCCGTTCCGCAGCCGAGATCCACCACAAGATTTCTCTCCGACTCGAGGCATTCCTCCCTTGTGGGAACATGACCGGCTTCAAAGCCATCCATCTCCTCCGTATATTCCTCTTCGGGGCAGTCATTTTTATAATCCTCCCCGCTCCCCGATAACGCGCTATCAAGGCCGCCCTCCGGTAAAGCCTTCGGACTTCTTACTCTTTTGGAAATACCATATCTGTCTATGGCGTCCACGATCCTTTTGTTCCACTCGGCATACGGCACAGCGTCCATCAGTTTATCATAAACCGACGCAAATCCAACATAACTATCCGACATGAACTACACCTCCGGAAACACCGTCAATCCTTAAAATACTCGAATAATCACATCTTCCATTCCCTGCTTTAGATGAATACCCCGAGAAGTCCGTATGAAAGAATGGATACGATGATCGTAGCAATTGCGATACCCGCAAGCTCGGCGAGGATTGCCTTCTTAAAATCAACCTCCAGAAGCGCCGCGATGAGCGATCCCATCCACGCTCCCGTTCCGGGAATCGGAATACCGACAAATAGCATAAGTCCCACGAACTCTCCGTTGGCAAGAGCCTTGCTCTTTTTCATGGCTCTCGCTTCAAGCTTTTCAACGAGCTTATGGAAAAGCCTTGTCTTTCCGAGCCACTTGAAGATTTTTTTAATAAAGAGAAGTATGAGCGGGATCGGAATGATATTTCCCAGTATGCAAAGCGGTATAGCTTTTAAAAGCGGAAGCCCGAGAAACTTTGCAACAAAAAGCCCGGCTCTGAGTTCAAGTATGGGAAGCATGGATACAAATACCACTACAAGCTCCGCGGGTATATACTTTCCGAGGGAGGTTGCGAATTTTGCGGCCACTCTCTCGGTAAATGAGAGTTTCTCTTCCCCGGCTTCCCCGGATCCGCTTTCGGTATTATCTGCTTTTGCGGTTTCGTCTGCGGAGGTATCGTCTGCTTTTGTCTCTTCGGCGTTTTCATCTGTGGCTGAATCCTCAGTCCCCACCTCGGAAACTCTTTCTGCCGCGTACACATTAAGTCCGATTCCTGCATCTGCCACAGGTGCGCTTAATGATATAAAAATCGCCAATATCAAACCTGCACTAAAAAAAACTAATCCCGATCTGTTATTCCTGATACTCTTTTTCATAATCTGCTCTTTTCCGTAATTATATCTCCCGAATAATTATCTTTTTATATGACTCTTTTTTACAACTTTTTATGCAATGCAAATATTTTTGCCTTATACTTTTAATCCGGTGATCCTCTGACCGGTCTTTACCCAAGGTATGCCTCCAGCGCCCCAATCAGGGTTCTCATCTGGTCATCGGTGCCAATGGTTATCCTTAAGTGATTGTTTATCCGGTCCTTGTCCCAGTACCTTACAAAAATGCTCTGGCTTCTCAAATAGTTTAAGATATCCTTCGCGGGAACGCTTTTATGCTCCGCAAAAACAAAATTCGCCCTGGAATCCGGGAATGTAAAGCCAAGTCTTGTAAGTTCCTTTTTTGTCCACTCTCTTGTAGCGATAACCTTTCCGGTAATCTCCCTGAAATACACTTCATCCCTTACAGCAAGCGCACCCAGTTCCTGTGCCGGTCTGTTCATTGTATAGGAGTTAAAGGAAAACTTTACATCATTCAGATATCCGATCAGCTTTTCATTTCCGATACAGAACCCGATCCTCATTCCCGCCATGGCTCTCGACTTTGAAAAGGTCTGCACTATAAGCAGGTTATCATACTTCTCCAAAAGAGGCAGTGCGCTCTCTCCCCCGAAATCTATATATGCCTCGTCTACGATAACCACCACATCCCTGTTTGCAGCGATTATCTCCTCCACCTTATCAAGCGGGGTAAAAAGACCTGTGGGTGCATTGGGATTCGGGAATATCACACCTCCGTTTTCCTGTTTCATCCCTTCAATATCAATCGACCAGTCCTCCTTTAAAGGCACGGTCTTGTATGGAATCCTGTAAAGATCCGCCCATACATCATAGAATGAGTATGTAACATCCGGAAAAAGTATTGGTCTGCCGGAATTAAAGAAAGTAAGAAACGAAAGACTGAGTACATCATCCGATCCTACTCCCACAAATACCTGGGACGGTTTAACCCTGTAATACTCCGCAAGTGCGGTAACGATCGAAGTTGTATCCGGGTCGGGGTAAAGTCTGAAGGCGTTGGCATCCATCTGCGCAACCATCTTTTCCACGGCAGGGGCAGGCGGATAAGGACATTCATTCGTATTCAGCTTGATCACATCCTTTTTCTTCGGCTGTTCTCCCGCGATATATGGAACAACTCTTCTCACATTATTTTCCCAGCTCATCGGCCATCCTCCTGTAATATAAAGCCTGCTCGCTATCTCCGAGTCTTTCGTAAATAACTGCCATATGCTCCAAAGGTTCTTTTCCTCCGCAGCTTAATTTGATGATCGGCTGCGTCTCATGGTAAGCATTATAAAACCAAAGACCCGCCTCATTAAGATCCCCCCTGTTTTCATACCATGCTCCGAGTTCAAAACATATTTCCGAGCATCCGTCACCGCCTGCGATAAGCTTCATCGCGTACTTAAAGAAAACATCTGCGTCATTCCGGAGTCTTGCCACCCTCGCAACAACGGTACAGATAACCTTATGAAGCTCAGGATCCGTAACCTCTTCTTCAAAGGCCCGGAAGTATTTTTCGGATTTATCTAATTCCTCATCCGTCCCGGAAATAAACAGCTCCCTGGCATACATCTCCCACAGCCTGTTGGAGAGCGCATATCCCTTTTCCAGCCGCTCCGTGAATATGGCGATATCTCTTCCCCCGTGGTTTTCCATCGGCTTATGTGTTATTACGATATCGCTGTCAAACACCACAGGATCAAGCCTTACAGTCTCGTGGACAGGCTCGATCCATGTAAATGTGCGGAGACGCTTGAACAGCTTCGGTCTGTATTCCTCGTCAAAATTATATACAGTCCCGTTTTCAAGCTGGTTCCCGTATTTCATCTGGACGATCTCTATCTCGGGAAGCAGATTGTCCTTGAGTATCCTGAATCTCTCTCTGTTCTCCCCGTCGAGCACTTCATCTGCATCGGCGGAATATATATAATCCATGGAAGCAAGTGAAAAAGCATAGTTTCTTGCCGCGGAAAAGTCGTTTATCCATTGAAAATCATATATCTTATCCGTGTATCTTCCCGCGATCTCTTTCGTTTTATCAACAGACCCCGTGTCAACTATGATTATTTCCTCGGCAAGATCCGCGATACTGTCAAGACATCTTGCAAGGACCTTCTCTTCATTTTTTACGATCATGCAAACGGAAACAGTCATAAACACCTCCGATCCGTAGGACAATAATACCCGATCATAAATCCACAATCCGTCTTATTTTACCAAAATCCTATTTAATTATCAAGGAACACATATACATAACACTATCCAATATCCGACAAGAATATACGGTATCATTGGAATTTTTTTCTTAAGCCTCAGCCTTTTGTCCACATTTCCCGAAGAAAACTGAACCACACAGAGCAAAATAAAAGTTACCGCAAGATGAAATATATAAACATTAAGACCACATCTGAAGGACGCATAGCTCAGGGCACAGCAGCACAATGCATGACAATCCGCTTTTCCGTATGCCTTATCCATTACAAACTCCTGTATAACAATAAAAAATCCAAGACTTATCACTATGTCAGGAGTAAAGCATCTGTAAAACAAGAGCAGAAAGAACTGTATCCCTGTTATAACTATCCAGACAAGATCATATACCTGCTGCCATAAAAGATCCGAAATTGCCGCATATAAAAGCAATCCCCAGACTATAACAGATAATACCGTTTTAACTGTCATTCAAGCTCCGTCTTCAGTTCATCCAGAACACTTCCCGATACATTTACAACACTGACTCTCGGATGGCTCTCCAGGGTCTCGTCCCCCTTATGTGCAATTACTGTTACGGTAAACTCCCAGTCCCCCTCCGGTATACCATACAGCGGTATCATAAACCTCAGCACCTCCTCTTTTTGTAATTCCGGTCCGGAGCTGTAATCATATATCGTGCTATACTGCTTTAATTCCTCCGGAAAGATCACCTCTACGCTTTCAACATATCCCGTTGAAGTAATATGGAGATCTCCGCTCTCACCCCTCGCAAATATCGATTTACCGTCAAGTGCCACCAAAAGCCGTACCACATCCGTATCCAGATTGAATCCTACTCCGTCTATTTTTTCTTCCGTAACATTCCCCACATTATCCTTCGCGAAGACTTCTATTTTAAACGAGCCGTAATAGAACAACTCCTCCATGGTTTCCTTATCGAAGGACAGTTCAATGATTCCGGCTGTGCCCTCGTCAAAGTACCTTATATATTCACAGGCATTGTCCTTATTGTATATCCTTATATACGATTCATCTTCATTCAGACCGGAACCATAATCCACCGCCTTTATGGATATTTTTCTTACATCCTCCGCCCCGTCAATAAAAAGCTTCTCCGGGTTGAATTCCTGAAGACCTGTAACCAACGGTGCAGTTCCGTCGAATATCAGTTTTATTTTATTTTTACGGTCAAGCTCCCCCGAAGAAGATACAGTCTCCCCCAAACCGGCAGTTTCATCAGCTTCCGCGGAGGGATAAAGAACCAGTTCCTCTCCATCCATAAAGCCTTCCGCAACGAATCCCTGTTTTACGACGATCCGGCTTACATTTTTACTTCTTTGAGCTTCGGTTCCCACATATCCCGAAACAGGCAGTCCCGTCTCCGCCATCGAAATATCATCCGCAGATACAGTTCCGTCCTCCATGGACCCGGATTCTGCTATTATAACCTCCAGATAGCTTTCCGGCTTCCTTTCGTTTCTGAAAAAACACCTTCCTATCTGGTATGAAGCTCTCGCGCTTCCGTCTATATAGGCTCCGAAGCCTATGTAAAAAGGAGTCCTTCCGTCTGCCCTTACATAATAAGCCGAAGTATCCGCAGGGTGTACATTTTCCGTTTCCGGGATACTAAGCTTATCGGTATATATATCCCAGCATACATTAAATTCTTCCTCCGAAGGATCCAGCTTTATATGTGTTGTTTTGCCTATGTTTCCCGCTTTATCCACTGCTGCCACATGCAGGTATTCCGCTTTACCGGAGGTTAGAAGGATATCCCTTTCCGCCTCATTTATGAATGTGGAACCGGTCTCCTTTACAATGGTCTGTGGGCTTATATCCCTTATTATGCGGTAACCCTTAAGTCCTGTTACCATTTCCTTTTTTACAATATTCGATGAGGACGACAGCTTACCGGTTTTTATCGAATAATTATCAATCTTAAAGTAGTAGTCCGTCCCCTTATCCCCGGGCTCTGTCCATTTTACCTTAACGAATCTTCCTCCCATTGTTTCAATCCGGTATTCGGACACCATATCGGGCGGGGCAAGGTCAGATGCCGGTACACCGTTCATTTTACAGTCCGAATAAAACCCCGAAATAACCGTCTCCAGTTTCGCGCATCCGTCTCCTCTATGAACCCCCCTGCACGAATCCGAATCAATATCGTACCAGATCACTCCAAACTCTCTTGAGTGATCTGACAGCACCCAGTTTCCGCCACCTCCCGATGTATATGAGCCGTCCCCGTCAAGCCTGTATTCCGAAGAGCCGTTTTCAGTACAATTAAATCCTTCATTCAGACCGCATCCAAGTTCATAACTGACCTTTTCGGTATATTCCGTATGTACCCCGGATAACTGACCTCCCGAGAGCATACCTCCGTTGTTATCGCCGCATTTGGGACAATGCGGATAACCGGTAAATCCGGTATAATGCCAGCATCCGCCATAGTAATATCCGTACTCACAATAACTGGAGAGCGTTCCCTTCCGTCCACAACCGGGGTTCTGGCAGATGTAGGAGCTCGTTCCCTGATAATAACAGCTTATGGTACAGTCCGTTGATTCCTTCTGGACAGTCTCTATGGTATAGCACCCTCCCCCGTCTACCTGGTTCCCGGTATGAACATGGTATCCGCATCCCGGGTTGTCAGCGCTGTGTACATGCCTTTCATATACACAGGTCCCCGGACTCCCCGGATAATATCCACCTCCCCCGCCGCAGCTATACGATACGGTCTGTTTTGAGCCAGATGTTCCGGAAGAGACAGCAATACCGTTACTGCTTCCATTGATGTCAAGGGTCTTTTCCATACTTCCGCCCGGTCCCCCCTGTCCAAACAGTGAGGCTCCCCCACCGCCACCGGCGCAGGCAACAAGAACCTTTCTTCCTCCCGTCTCTGTTATATACAGACAGGTTGCCCCGCCTCCTCCTGCTCCGCCGTATCCGCATCCGCCGGTGCCATATCCTCCGTTATATTTTCCACTATGTTCGCTTTGCTCAAATGATCCGGTCACTCCTTCTCCGGACCCCCCGCACTCTATACTTACAGTTTCCCCTTTTATAAGCCACAGCTTAAGCTCGATATGTCCGCCCTGACCGCCGCTGTTATGCCCGAATGCCCCTCCTTCCGCTCCATCCAGCGAAATACTGTAAACTCCTGTTTCACTGATATTAAAGCTCTCGGTCTCTCCTTTATATACAAAGCTCCTGCTTATGCTTTCAGCATTCAGGGTATTACCGTTTTCTCCAAGCAATTCCCAGTTTGCGCTGTCTGTACTTTTGTATACACGGTTTGCGGAATAATACTCTATCCCGGAGGCTGTCCAGTTTAAATCAACCGCTCCTTTTCCTGAGTTTACCGAAGGGCTGTATATGCTGTTTCCGGAAAGCAACAATGAAATTCTGTTCCACCGCGCTGTAAGACCTTCGTTTCCGGAGGGCGTATAAAAAGAATCCCCCTCCCCTGCCTTCCTCCCGTAGGAATCGTACCAACCCTCAAAGCTGTAGCCATCCCTTGAAGGTGTCGGAAGCCTTACTCCGGATACACTGTAAAATGCAGTAAAAAAATCAACCGTTCCCTGCTTCTCCGAGCTGAAAATATAGTCCTTTCCGTCAGTTTTTCCATTTAAGGAACCTCCGTACTTCCATCCAGAAAAGCTTCTGTCCGCGGTAAGCACCATGCTTCCTTTTCCGTTTTCCAGCTTTCCGCCCGAGGCGTTTAAAGTCAGGAAATAGCCATCATACACCGGCACTCCCAGACTTATCCTCGTTCCGTAGGGTCTCGTCAGCGTAACCTTACCCGAGGCTCCTTCAAGCTTTCCATCCCCCAGCAACAGTGAAACGCCCGAAGACACCGGTTCCCAGACTGCGTAAAGATTTATGACGGAATCATTTTCAACTGCTTTAGCGTTACATTTCTTCTGGACTGTAAGCCAGCTCTCCCCGTTTCCAAAATCCGGCTCTCCACCTTTCTCAAGTGACCATCCCTTAAAGATATATCCTGTTTTTTTTAAGCCGCATGTGGATAAATGCTTTTTGGGGCTTACACTCTTTCCCTCATATTTTTCAGCGTTATCATAATAAAAGTAATCAGTCCCCATAACCCCGTAAGCACCGGATCCGCCGTTATATACAATGCGGTATCTGTTATTCGAGATCCCGCAGCAGCTGTGGGCAATATACCTTTCATTCTCAATTGAGTGATCGTAGGGGCAGAGGTAGAAGTATGTACTGTATGATGTATTTGAGGGCAGGCTTTTTAATGATGCCGCCATGTTCTCTGTAATGTAAAAAAACAGATCATCGATCATCTCTCCACATACCGCACAGTACGCTCTCCAGCCTGCATTATAGGATCTGTAACAGTTATATACATTAACACCCAGCGCTGAATATCCGTGTGAAGTTATATTGTAGGAGTTTCGGGAGTGAATGCAGGCGGAATTCCAGTGTTCAACCCTCCAATATGCTACCGGAACCTCCCCCTCAACTATACCCTCAAAATAGTGCTGCCCCTCTTTGAGTTCTCCGGGTCCCCTTATTCCATACACATTATGGACATAACCCATATATCGTATATTATTCTTTTCACAGGATTTATCATCCAGTCCTACCGTAAATGCCGTTCCATCCGGTGACATGGTAACATAACTGTTTCCTGCAAAAATCGTCCCTGATTTTGATACTCCGTAACTGTCAAGCTTCATCCCGGTCATACAGATGATCGACAGAATAACCGTGAACAATATAAGTATCACATTCTTTTCATATCTCATATACGCCCTCCCCTTCAGTCACAGGCAAGGGCTATCCTTATGACCTTTGCATCAAGATTTTTGTAAAATTCCTCCACATCTTCTTTTTCAAAATAAATATTGTATCTTAAGGTTTTTCCCTCATCAGAGAACCCAACAGGTTCACCCGACACATCAAAGGCATCCGCTACATATACATTGCTCCATCTCAGGTTTATACTGCCCTCCTCATCCTGAAGATAAATATGTATCCTGTCCCCGGGTTTTATTCTTCCCCCGGCTGTCTGGTAATAATCCTCTGCCTTAAAACCGATAAGCACGGGATTTTTCATATTCTGTCTGCCTTCATCCCTGCTTTCCAGCATTTTGGCTGTTATCACACTACCTCTGCTGATCCCCCCGGCGGCCATTTTCCCCTTGAGTTCCTCCTCGGATAAAACCGCCTCCTCCGGCAGAAGCGACTCCGGTATCATGACCTGTTTTATCTTTTCCGGGTCCGCTAACGAACTTTCCCCTTTTTTTATCTCCGAGCCGGCCACCAGCGCGCTGACCATCGGTTCTCTCGATATAGCCTTTTTTTCTGTGTATATAAGAAGAATATAAACTGAAAGCGCTGCAATAAACGCACCTGCTATCAATCCCGGCATTACGCCCTTTTTCTTTCTGTTTCCTTTCATAATCCCTCCTTTGGTGAAAATGTATCCACGGCAGTGAGCTTGCTCTTTCTCGCCATGATCCCCCTTCCGAATCTGCCACTTATCGGAAATGATATTTCACTGTATATTCCCGTATTCTCTATAATCTGTCCGTTCGGAGCGCAAAACTCCCCAAGCCTTCCGTTACCTGTGCTTATCACCCCGGATTCACCGACGACAATCTCCGTAACCATCCCGCCTCTGACATTATATACTCTGAAATTCTCTATTCTCACAGGCCCTTCTATAAAGCTGAGAGCCTTCGGTGATCCGTTTTTCAGATTAAGATTTATATCCAGGGTTTCTTTATATCTTTCATACGCCTCTTCCGCATTATCTATGATTATGCTGTGGTCTATACCGTATTGTTCGATATTTATCACGCAGGCCGCCAGTCCGCTTGCCGCGAGAGCATCCTCCAGCCTGTCCGATATGGCTTTGTATGCACCAATGTTAAGGATAAATGACATCATAACAAGCAGGAACAATAGCGCAAAAAATCCGAAAACAGGCTGTGCCATTCCTCTGTTATTTCTGATTATCGAACTGCTTTCTTCAGATTCTGTCCCCATATTGATACCTCATCAGTACTTTGCGGTCGAAGCTCTCGCCTCGCTGAAGGCATACTTACCATCAATCCTGCCCGATATCTTAACGGTAACGACATTTCCGTATCCCACCCTCGTAAATGTAGTACCGGACAGACTTATATCGCTTACTCCCGATTTGACGAGTTCTCCCATCATCCGTTCTCGCACTTCACCGCTTATATACCCTTCCGTCTCAGCCACAAGTGTATATTTTCTTGCTATCTGGCTTACATCCTCCCGAATTTTCATAAGCTTTATGCAATCGAAAAATCCGATCATCACAACCATCATTGCAAGCAGGAAAATACCCATCGACATGATATCTCCAATATTACCTTCAGACCTGTTATTCCGGATCTTATTCATAACAATATGCCCCTGAGACGGACTATCGTAACTCCCGCTCCCGTAAGAATATCCTGCGCTTTCTGTGACATCGACCCTGTAATGTTTTTTATAAGCTCTGCAAGGGAATCCTTCATAACTATGCAAAGAACAAGGGCTATGATGCACAGACCAATGGTTACCAGGATCCCGTCTATCCCTTTCTCCTTGTTGAGAAAAACTCTTTTCATCACTGTAATAAATCTTTTCATATCCACCTCCAAAAAATTTTAATTCATACTTACTGCCGTGCTGAGCATATAACTCACGCAGGCATACAACGCTACAACCAGCACACAGGAAAGCATCCCCAGCTGGTAAAAGGTAAGACTCCTGTCCAGCCTGCCTTTCCTTTTTTCCAACACCATCTTCTCCATATCCTTCAATTGGTCTCCGATATCTCCGAGAAGCTCGGTAGCCTGTCCGGACTCCATGGACTGAAGCACCGTTATACAGAGCGAATCTATATATCTGTTGTCAAACTTCATTTGAAACGCTTCAAGCGCCGAGAACATATCGGATTTAAGTATGATGTCGCTTCCAAGCCTCATAAATGCCTCCCGAAGCCTCGGAAATTTAACAACCTCATACATCTCGGATAAAGCCTCCGACACATGAACCCCTGCTCTTATCTGCATCGCAAGTGCATGGTAGATCACTCTCAGTTCCGGCAGCATCTTCTCGTTGTCGCTTTTGTTCAGTATTGGAAGAAGTACCCACGGCAGACTTCCAAGCAATATTGCCGCCGGAAGAAAAAACACAGTTCCCAGTCGTAGCCCTGCTATCCATCCCCCTGAGAACAAAACTGCCGACACCCCAAAAAGCCTCAGCGGAGAAATGTGCCTGCCGTAATGAAACATTGCGCCGTTCTTATCGCAAAATCTCTTTACTTTCTCCCCTAAGCTGTTCTTTATGCTTTTATCCTCAAGCATTCCCACAAATACTCTTATCTCACCGACAGCTTTTGCAGGAGGATTTCTTCCACCCAAACAGACCACCAGCAAGCCAAACAATATCGCCGCCAGAGCGGATATACCAACCAGCATCATTCCCCTAAATCTCCTTTTCCTTTCCCGTCATTTATTCATCGTAAATACCTGAAATCCGAACAGTACGAGAATCAGCGTCATACCCGCAACAGCCAGATGTCCCGGCATGGTTTCCAAAAGTATCTGTCCTATCCCGCCGCCTATAAGAAGGTTGACCGCCAGAAGAACCACAACTGACATAATGAGGAGCAACCCCATATTTATCCCTGCTTCCCGCAGCATTCCTTTTCTGTCCCTGCTCTGGCTCAGATACTCTCTCATACTCCTTCTGCTGTCACTGACGAGCGAAGAAAAATCCGCGCTGTATCTGGCTGTGATCTCGAGGTTTCTGACAAACTGTTTAAACTGCGGATGCTCTATCTTATCAGCCATAGATATCAGTGCCAGCTTTACATCGCCGGTCATCTTACTCTCGGTCTCACATTCCTCCAAAACACTCCTCAGCGGCTCCTTTAAATATCTGCTTATCTGGGAAAAAATAGATATCAGCTCTCCGCTTGTCAGACTGTAGTTTCCAAGAAAATCAAGGAACTTCGGAAGTTCATCGTTTACCGCTTTCAGATTTCTCCCTTTAAGACCCTGCATTATAAACCCTCCGGCCATTACAGAGATAACGACTGCGGTCACTCCTCCCGGCAATCCTTTAACCAAAGTTCCCAAAAGAAAAAATACAACTGCCGAAACCGTTAGAAACACCACCGACTTTCCCGCCGTGATCCCCGGAACTTTCCTTCTTATCCCTGTGTATTCAAGCTCTTTTTCAATCCTCATCCAGAGCGAATTTTTTTTCTCAAAATCCTGAAGATTATTTCTCAGTGCCAGCTTTGTTTTTCTGTCCTGCTCCTCCATCGAAACCTTTGCCCTTATGAGCATATTCCTTAAGCCTCTCAGCACTCCCGATCTTAGAAGCAGCAGCAAAAAACCCGTAAATAAAAACATAAAAACAGCCGCATGTTCAAAGTACTTTATCATAATCCAGCTGCCCCCTTTCCTCGTTCCAGCCCTTGCAGAAATATATCTGTTCTACCCGGTATTTTTTCATAAACACTATCGTCTTAAAGCAATCCATCATCCTCATAAGCTCATTCCTTCCGTATCTGCTCTCGTACATCGCATAGTCCACAAGCTTATCTGTCGCCCTGTCCGCGCTTGTAGAGTGGATCGTGGCGGCGCATATCTGTCCGGTACAGGCCGCATTTAAAAGATATAACGCCTCAGCCCCCTTTACCTCACCAATAAGAAAATAATCCACATCCATTGTCAGACCGGCAATACTGATACTCTTCAGGTCGTAATTTACCTGGCTCTCACTGTTTTCCGGCAGCGAATGCATAAACATCGTATCGGGATGAAACCGGGTCGTAAGCTCATCTGCCTGCTGTGCCACAAGTATCGCCACATCGTCGGGAAGGGTCTCCTTAAGAGCGTTCAGAAGCGTTGTCTTTCCGGAGGAATTTCCCCCGCAGATAAGCACTGAACCGGTTCTGAATCTCTCTATCAAAAGCTCTGCCGTCTCCCTGTTCATCATCCCCGCATCCACAAGCTCCCCGACCAGAGGAAATCTTTTTGGAACCTTTCGTATACACAGATATGGTGCGTTCATTGAATTTACAAGAGGCATGGATACCGTAAACCGAAGTATAAAATCCGGATGGCTTTCTGAGTCTGTAAATCGCTGGATTGCGTTGAGGTTTGAGATATTTGTCTGGTTCTTCATCGCTATGTAGTCCACAAACTGCCTGAATTCCTTCTCATCCTCAAAGGCTACCGGGCAGTCCATTCTCTGGCCTTTCTTCTTAACCCTCACGAGATTATGCCTTATAACCCTTATGTCCGAGATTTCAGGATCATCAATAAGAACCGACAAGCGCGAGTATCCGAAAACAAACTCCTCAAATCTTGAGATCAGCATCTCCTGCTGCCACGGGGGCATTCGCATCCTGTGCCGGATATGATCCTTTACCTCCCCTAGAAAATTCTCCCTCGAGATACTCCCCTTCTTTAGCGCCAGAAGCTGTGCCTGTTTCTGCCCTATATAATCATTTAAAAGACTTTTCAAGCCTTCCTCGACCTCCGCAGAGGTCTTTAAAGTTGATGCCTCCAATTTTTTCCTCCGTATAATAGTATTTTTTCTGTGATGATTGCCAATTTACACCTGTCAAAAGTAATAGTCAATACAAATGAATCCAAAAAATTACTTTCAGCGTTTTTACAAAAAAAGAGCCCCGGCATTTTCAACAATGCCGGGGAAACCCTTTAAACTACTGATTTTCAGTTTGAAAAAATTGCACAAAAAATAAAAACTGACACTTGTGCTTTGTGTATTCTGACTATACTTTTGGATAGTTTAAGCCTGCTGTTCTTCCCCTCAAAAAACCGTAATATTACCCCTCCGGAAGCTTGACCGAAAGCCTCGTTCTCTGACTTATCCAGTAACAGTTTTCTATCTGTGCAGTTACAAGTTCATGCTTTCCGTGCTGTCCCTTCTCTATAAGGACATCCACGGCCGTATCCATAACATCCGGAGTTTCCATTATAAGTCCCTTGCTTCTTACATAAAACCTGTCTCCTCCAGCCTCCACGAAGCCCTCGACATAGCATTTTACCCCCGGTTTCATTTCTTTGTTAAGAATCGCCATTTTCTTCCCTTTATCTGTGCCTTCTAATGAGCGCTTAAATCTTCTGACACCTTATTCTTAAAATAATGTTTTAAAAAAGGCGGGAAATCAATTCCCGCCTTTGATAGGTTTAACACTAAAATTATTTCTCAGCGATAGCCTTCTTAAGAGCCTCGGTAAGCTGAGGAACGATCTTGTTGAGATCTCCTACGATACCGTAATCTGCTACATCGAAGATAGGAGCATCTTCATCCTTGTTGATAGCAACAATGATATCAGACTCTTCCATACCTGCAACGTGCTGAATAGCA
>JAFVCL010000056.1 GCA_017479285.1 Lachnospiraceae bacterium | reverse complement strand
AGCAGTCCACAAAAGCACCATAAAGCATAAAGTGGGTAAAAGGTTGATGCGGTCGCATCACGGTTTAAAGTGGGAATCAATAAATGATCCCCGGGGCGATTGCCTCTTGCTGAAATGCAATATGGAGATATTAGCAAAAAGTGAAAATAAATAAAACGGCAAAATAGACAAAATACGGGTATACCGTTTGTGATTTTAGACAAAATTTCAAGTTGCGCGTATTTAATCCGGCTGATATTATGAAAAAGTCCGGTAAACTATTAAAAGGCTCAGTGGTGATGTTATGGATAAAAAGAATTGTGTGATATTTGACATGGATGGTGTCATTTTCGATTCCGAAAGAGCATGCCTCGATACATGGACAGAGGCGGCAAACGCCTGCGGGATGAAGAATATCCGCGAAGTTTTTTATAAGTGTATTGGAACAAACTACGCCCAGACAAGAGGAATTGTTGAAGAGGCGTATGCAAAAGAATACGGCGCGGGAATCGCCGATAAAATCCTTTCCGAGAGCAGCAGGCTCTTTCACAGGAAGTATGATGGTGGCAGACTTCCGTTAAAGGCCGGTGTAAAGGATATTCTGGATTATCTGAAAAATAAAAACATCAGATGCGCAGTCGCATCCTCCACCCGTGAGGCTGCCGTAAGACGGGAACTGTCGGATGCCGGACTTGCTGATTATTTTGAGGAAATAGTGGGAGGGGATGCGGTAAAAATATCAAAGCCAAACCCGGAGATTTACTTGCTTGCGTGCAGCAGGATGCAGGTTGAGCCCGAATCAGCTTTTGCTATTGAAGATTCCTACAACGGAATCAGGTCTGCTCATGCGGCGGGAATGAGACCGATAATGGTTCCGGATATGATTCCGGCTGATGAAGAAATGAAAGATATTTCCGAAGTAATATGTGATGATCTTATAGAGGTAATTGAATATTTTGAGAGAGTTTAGCGGTATCAGATAGCCGGTCCGATCAGTAAAATATATAACGAAATTAATGCATAAACAAGAAGCCTTAAACGAAGCAATTCGGGAGGGGCTTCTTTTTGATATAGGAAACTCTTATAGCAAACCATAGCTTTGTAGTATTAGACGATAATAAGGCACCGTGCTAACCTAAAGTTCAATCAGACTTGTATATTAAAATCACTTTCGCAAGGAGAAAAATCAATGAAAAACAAAAAGTTTGTACCGGGAATTACAGATATTGTATTGATCGTGGTCTCTTTAGGTTACTTAGTCCTTTTAAATACGGTTTTTATTACCTGCGGTCCAAAGGACGATGGAAGCTTTATGGTTTGTCAATGGGCCTGGAGAAGTTTGGTCGTACTCGCTGTGATACTGGTGACGCTGAGCATTGTGCACGCTTTTGTTCCGGGAAATGAGCTGCGTCTGGGTATATCAATAGGCATTTTCACGGTGGCAATTGCGTCGGCTGTTTTACCCGACAATATTATTCCACTCTGCATGATGAATACGATGAAATGTCACACACATACGAAGCCCGGAAACCTTGTTTTTTCAGTTCTTATCGCAGTTGCATCGGCAGTTGATATAGCGGTCAGGATAAGGAAGCTTACAGTAAAAGCCGTTAAACAGCAAGAGGAAATATGAAATTTATAATTGAACTTGCAATAAAGAATATAAAAGGACGCGGAAGAAGGAGCTCAGCGCTTGTTTTGCTTACGGCGCTTCTTTCTGCCAGTTTGTTCGGGGGAACGGTTACGGTTCGGAGTCTCCAAAACGGTCTGAGGAGCTATGAGGCGAGGCTGGGAGCGGATATTATCGTTACCCCGTGGGAAGCAGTTAAAGAGGGAAAACTGGAGTCCATACTCATACAGGGAGCCCCCGGGTATTTTTATATGGAGGACTCGTTGCTTGAGGAGATCAGGCAGATTGAAGGCGTGGATGCCATCTCCCCACAGTTTTATCTCTCATCTGCATCTTCAGGATGCTGTGACACTCTTGTTCAGATCATCGGCTTTGACCCCGATACGGATTTTTCGGTGCAGCCATGGATCAGAGAGAGCTATAGTCAATCTCTTGGTGACGGCGATGTGATAGTGGGGTGGAATATAAGGGTGCCTGAAAACAGGCATTTCAGGTTCTACAATGTTGACTGTACGGTTGTCGCAAGACTTGATAAGACGGGCACCGGTCTGGATAGCGCTATTTACGCAAATATGAATACCATTAAACAAATGATGGAAAGTGCGGATGATATCGGTTTTACCTATTTTAAAGATGTTGATGTAAAAAAGGCTGTTTCGTCAATTCTGGTCAATGTAAAGGAAGGTTATGATACGGGGAAAATAGTCAGCGAGATCAACAGATTATCCAAGGATGTGTCTGCCACATCCACGAAGGATATGGTTTCGAGCGTGGCTGACGGGCTTTCCGGTATATCAAAGCTGGTGGGAATACTGATAGTGTTTACATGGATACTGGGTACGGCAATACTTGTTGTATCTTTTGCAATGATGGTAAATGAAAGAGTCTCTGAATTGGCGGCGCTAAGGAATATAGGTGGATCGAAAGCAATGCTTTCAGGGATACTTATAGCGGAAGCGGTTATCGTCAGCTTTACCGGAGGTGCTGTCGGGACGGCTCTGACAGGACTGGTGATAATTACCTTTGCTGATACATTAAAGAATTCAATAGGACTTCCGCTTCTTCTATCCGGCTCAGGATATATAACGATCATGGTTATCTGTTCAATCCTTGTTTCAGTAGCAGTATGTGCCGTAACATCGTCAGTCTGTGCATTCAGGATAACATCAAAAGACACAGGACTGATCTTAAGGGAAGGTAAGTGATATGGATATTCTCGCGGAAAGTATTTCATATAAATATTTCAGAAAAGGGAAAAAGAAAGAGGCGATATTTGAACTGCTGAATATTTCACTCGAATTAAAAGAAGGTGAACTTACCGGGATAATAGGTCACTCCGGAAGCGGTAAGAGTACACTTTTAAACATTCTGTCAGGAGCACTTACTCCTGTGACTGGAACAGTGAAAACAAAAGAGCGCGGCGATATATCCAATGGTTATAGAGAAGCAGGTATTGTAACAGATCTGTACTCATTAAATGACAGAGAAAGAAGCAGATTCAGAAACAGACATATCGGGATAATACCTCAGGATCGCTCCGCACTTGGTCATTTGACAGTTTATGAAAATATCATTCTTCCACTGAAGATGTATGGAGAGATGATACCTGAGAAGTATACGGAGAAGATCATATCGGATCTTGGTCTTGAAAGAGTAAAAAGGGAACCGGCGGTAAGTCTTTCAGGCGGTGAGGTCAGGAGACTCTCCGTAGCAAGGGCATTGATCGGCAGGCCGGAGATAATACTTGCGGATGAACCGACAGGAGATTTGGATCAGGATAACCGTCGGGTAGTTCTTGAAATATTGAAGCAGCTATCAAAAGAAGGAAAGACGGTATTGATGGTTACGCACGATAAGGAAGCTGAAAGCTATGCAGACAGAATATATCGAATTGAAAATGGAGCGGTGATATCTGATCAGTTATAGCCGGTAACTATAGCAAACCATAGCTTTGTAGTATTAGACGATAATTAAATCCCGTGTTAATCTTGCAGATAGTTAGGAACTGTTAAACAGATGCGGATGGAACGAAAGAAAAGATGATTACGACTCTTAAAGAGAACAAAGAGAACGGAGGCTGTAATGAAAAAATTCAAAAATAGCTCAGGAGGAATTCCTTACTGTTGAACCTATAGGGCTGCTTGGAATGACATCATGGGAAATAAAGAATAACAGACAAGGAGAAATGTATTATGGCTAAAGAATTTAATTACACTATATGCCCTGTGGCAAATGCTTCATATATCGCAGCTAATCACGGATTTCTGAAGGAGAGGCTGGAGAGAAAGGGATATACCCCGATAAAACTTCAGACACTTGAAAAGGAGCACTGGAAGGAGCACTTCACTTACGAGAATGATCATCTTTTCAGGGAAGGTGGAAATACTCCTCCGCTCTGGGCAAAGTCAAGAGGAGCGGAGCCGGTACTGATCGGAATAAATCTCATCCCCGGCCAGCAGGCAATACTGGTAAGAAAGGATTCGGATATCCAAGGTATTAACGACCTTAAAGGAAGGAAGATCGGAATTCCCGACAGAATAAATGTAACGATCGACCATCAGAAAACCGCTACGATAGAGGGATTTGAAAATGCTCTTAAATCAGCAGGATTAAATAAAGAGGATGTAGAATGGGTTTATATTCAGGATGAGACGCCTGACTATCCTTCGGGAGCCCCGAATTGGACCTTTAAAACAGGTCTGGATTTTGAAGCACTTGATGAAGGAAAAGTTGATGCGGTATTTATAAAGCTTTCGGCATCGGAGAGAGTTCTTGAATCCGGAAAATATAGGAAAATATTCAATATCATAACCGACCAGAACTCTGTGGATCCTGTCAATAACGAATGGCCAAATGTTCTTACAGTCAGCCGCAAGTTTGCAGAAGAGAATCCCGATGCGGTCGTTGAATATTTAAAGGCAGCTGTTGAGGCAGCAAGATGGGCAAAGGAACACAAGGATGAAGCCGAGGAGCTTCTTGCCGAGCAGACGCATGGCACAGTAGAGCAGTACCGCAGGGCTTATCCCGCTGATTTCTACACAAAGCTCGAGCCCAATTTCTCGGAGGAAGGCTTAAAGTCCCTCCAGACAAGAGCTCAGTTCCTTTACGATCACGGCTTCACCGATTCGGTAGTGGATGTTTATTCCTGGGCTGACAAGAGCTTTTTGGAAAGAGCACTCAAGGAACTTGAAGAGGAGGGCGCATAAGATATGGCTAAAGAAATCTATTACACAATATGCCCTGTAGCGAATGCAACATATATAGCTGCCAACCATGGGTTCTTAAAGGAAGAACTAAATAAGATAGGTTATGAACCTGTAATTCTTCAGTCACTTGATCCTAAGGAGTGGCCTGCGCATTTTACTTTTCATAATGACAGATTGTTCCGTGAAGGAGGTAACATTCCACCGATCTGGACAAAATCAAACGGGACGGGGGTTGTTCTTCTTGCAGTCAATCTGATAGACGCGTACCAGCCGGTTATTGTAAGAGAGGATTCGGGAATCACATCTGTAAAGGATCTCAAAGGAAAGAGACTGGCGATTCCTGTTCATACGAATGTACATATTGACTTCCATAAAGCGACGGCAGAGCATGGACTGGAACTTGCACTGGAGCTTAACGGAGTATCAAAGGATGAAGTGGAGTGGATAGAGGTCATCAATAATGACGGATATCATTCGGAAGGTAACGGACTGCCGAACAAAAAACCGATCGCTTCCGCGGAGATAGAGGCTCTTGCAAAGGGAGAAGTGGATGCAATTTTTGGCAAGGTAGAGGATGTAAGGAAGATCAGTCCGGAGCTTAAGGTAAAAGTGATCTACGATGTCTGGAAACAGTCCGGCGATGTTCAGGCTGTCAATAATATCTATCCCAATGTACTTACTGTAAGTGAGAAACTTGCTAAGGAGGAGCCGGAGGTTGTGGTTGCGTTTCTCAAGGCATCCATAATAGCAGCCAGATGGGCAAAGGACCACAAAGATGAGGCGGAGGAGCTTCTTGCAGAACAGACATACAGTTCGTTAGAGGATTATAGAGCAAGTCATCCGGAAGATTATTATAAGAGGCTTGAACCCAATTTAGATCCCAAAGCCTTGGAGGCACTTCAGATTCAGTCGGATTTCCTGTTAGAGCACGGGTATCTTGCTGAGCCGGTGGATATTAAGGAATGGACGGACAGCTCATTTCTTGAAAAAGCATTAAACGAATTGAAATAATCATATAAAGAAGATGAGGAGAATCAAAATTATGAAAAAGTATGGAATTATCACCAAAATAGCAGCGCTGGGAATTGCATCGGTGCTTGGTCTTTCCGCCTGCGGTTCAAACGGTCAGGGAGCTTCTTCAGGAACAGCGGGGAACAAGACCTTTTCTGCGGAGGCGGAAGCTTTGGCGACAGAGCTTCTTGACAGATATCCTACCGCAAATGATGTTATTACCGAGGAGGTAATTGAGGCGGAAATCGTTAAGCTGAAAGAGAGGTATAAATTTGAGGAGCTGAAGGATCTCAAGATCGCATCAGGTGACTGGGTATATCTTGCAGACAGCAAGGGCTGGTTTAAGGAGCTTTTGGGTGATAACGGAACAAGCGTATCGCTTGTCGAGGGAACCGTTGGAAACGAAGTTCAGCTTATGGAAAGAGATGAGCTTCATTTAACAAACAGAATGCTTTATCCTTATCTTCTTTATAAGGCACAGGGCGGAGATCTTACAGCTGTTGCGCTTTCAGAAGATCCCAACGCGGATATTGTTACCATACTGGTAAATGCTAAATCGGACATTTACAGTCTTGAGGACCTTAGGGGCAAAACCATAGGAAGCTGGAAGGCAGGCTGCCAGTATGTTGCGCTTCTGGAGCAGACGCTTGACCTTGGCTGGACAGAGGGAGTTGATTATACCTATTCAAATATTTCCAATGACAACCTGAAGACCGCTCTTCAGGCAGGCGAGATCGATGCTATTTCAACGCATCCGTTTACCAATGTAAACAGCGAGATCATTAACGGTAATTTCCGTGAGATCGCAGATGCGAAGCCTGACGGAGTTTATACAAACTACGGCGGAGCCTCGGTTACCTTCTCTTCAACGGAGTTTGCAAACAGTCATGTAAATATCCTTAAGGCTGTATTAAAGCTCAGAGAGCTTATCAATGCGTATATCCTCCTTAACAAGGAATCTGTTGCAGCTCTCCTTGAAACGATAACGAGAGATCCGGTGGAGAATACCATCTTCTATCTCGAGAGAAGAGACGAAACCTATTTCTCTGCGTCCGCTCCGTTAAGTCAGCTTATCGAAGATACTGATAATTATCAGAACTGGCTTATTGAGCATATCGAGGAATTTACGGAGGATAACCGGGTAGCAAAGGAAACATTCTTTAACGAGAATTTCTTCAATTAAATGACCAGATTACAGTTTGGAAGGCAGATTATGGCAAAGGCAATAACAGTCGGGACAGATAACTCTACCCGTGAAAACATTTTCAAAAAAATATCCGGAGATGTCGGAAGTACACAATTCGGTCCGAGGATCATAGCTTTTTTAAATACAATAGCGGTACCGGTACTTCTGCTTGCACTATGGCAGATACTGTCGGGGTCGGGACTCCTGCTTGATGTAATTCTCCCGTCTCCCGTTAAAGTTGTTAAGGCTCTTTTTGAGATGATAAAGGACGGTTCACTGGGCGTAGATCTTGCGGTCAGTGGAAAGAGGGTACTTATCGGATATCTCTGGGGCGCCGGTATTGCGTTGATACTCGGAGTTTTCAGCGGTCTGAACAAAATCGCCGAAAGAGTTTTTTCGCCGGTTATAAATGTTATCAGACAGATCCCGCTGTATGCCTGGATGCCTCTGATAATCCTGTGGTTTGGTATAGGTGAGGTGTCTAAGGAAATAATAATCGCGAGAGGAGTACTCATACCGATTTACCTGAACACTCTTCAGGGAATAAAGGGTGTGCAGGCAGAATACTTTGAACTTGCGGAGGTTCTTGAACTGAAAAGAAGCGTGTTTTTGAGAAAAGTGGTTCTTCCCTCCGCGGTATCATCAATATTTACCGGACTGAGGCTCGGAGCCGGAAATGCATGGATGGCGGTTGTTGCAGCAGAAATGCTTGGGGGACTGACAGGACTCGGATATGCACTTATGAAATCCAGAGAGTTTCTATGGTCGGATAAGCTTATCGCCCTGATGGTTGTAATAGGTGTGATCGGAGTAATCATAGATGTGATCCTCCATCAGATAGAGATAAGGTCCCTTAAGTGGAAAAGAAAAGCAGTTAAGTAAAAGGAATTATGTAATGGGTAATACTATTCTCGAGATAAAAAATGTACAAAAGATATTCCATACCGGAGATAAGGATGTTGAAGCGATCCGGAATGTAAATTTTAATGTGGAGGAAGGGGAATTCATTTCAATCATCGGTGCGAGCGGCTGCGGAAAAACAACACTTCTTAGGCTTATCGCTGGACTTGAAAAAAAATATGGCGGGGATATTCTTTTGGACGGAAAAAGAGTTGAGAAAGCGGGACTGGACAGAGGGGTTATCTTCCAGGATCACAGGCTCCTCCCCTGGCTTACTGTGGAGGAGAATCTCATACTTGGGCTTGAAGGTAAGAAAGAAGAGCTTCGGGAACAGGTAAACATTTACCTGAAAAAAGTAGATCTTGAGAATTTTGAAAAGGTATATCCCGGCCAGCTTTCCGGAGGAATGGCGCAGCGCGTATCAATAGCGAGAGCCTTGATGAGACATCCGAGAATACTTCTTTTGGATGAGCCGCTGGGAGCTCTTGATGCGCTTACAAGAATGAATATGCAGACCGAGATAGGAAGGATCCGTGAGGAAGAAAAGACCACGATGATAATGGTCACTCATGACATAGACGAAGCTATCTATCTCGGTGACAGAGTTGTGGTAATGAAGCCCAGACCCGCAGAGGTGGACCAGATAATCAATATCGAGATTCCCAGACCAAGACTTCGCAGCGGAGAGGATTTTGCCTTCTACAGAAACTCCATAATCAATATATTTAATCACAGCATTATGGATTATGCGATATAAGTAATTTAACTTCCGCGTGCGAAGAATGAATGACTGGGGAATGGGTCCAGGGTTTTACACAAAGGAACGCTTCTGCTTCCTTAACGCCCGCCTTTCCGCGCGGATATTTGCCTTTTCCTCAACAATGTCGGTATATCCGGTAAGCTCGATGATCTTATCAATATACCCCTTATAATCCTTTGAAAAGACTAGAGAGAAATCCTTGACGGGGTTTCTCTTTTTCATATTCCTGTCATTAGGAATAAACCTGTAAATCTCGTAGAGAGTAAAGCCCTTTCTAAGATACATAGTACAGTCCGGAGAGGATTCAAGCTTAAGGAAATAGTCTTTTTCGCGGTTGTATTTTTTAAAGTACAGCTCGGTTCCTCTCTCGGAATGAATAAGCCAAAGTCTGCGCAGAGGGCGGATACGGAGGATGGAATTGCGGTGTCTGCGTTTAACATAAGCGGGTATCACAAAGTCGGGAGTAATGCCCTTTTCTTCAAGCACTTTTCTGAATCTCCCCGGAATGTGCTTGGGGATAAGTGTTACTCTGTCACGAAGACCGAATACCTTTCTGAAAAGAGGAAGGAAGTAAATGTTCTCAAAGTATTTTGAGGCATAATAACACGCTCTGAAAACAAGGCAGCAGGTTATGAAAAAGATAATGTTGAGAACATATCCCGCAATCGGGAACCATACATTTATCGCACAGAGGAAAAGTACGATGAGAGCTTTTCCTGCCTCACAAAGAACCGCAACCAAAGGAACATTTCCGAAAATCGCCTGTATCGCATCGAGTCCTTTTGCAACGGTTTTAACTATATAGTTGATAATTAGGGATAAAAATCCCATAACCGCGGAAAAGAGGGATGAAAGAGCGCCGATAAATATGTTTTGACTTTCGGCGGGAAGCGCGCTGTCCGTAAGCCCGGCAGCATTGGCAACAGATGTGCCCGCGCCGGTAGACAGACCGATAACGCTGAGGATGCCTATAACAAGGATGCAGACCGTACCAAGGAATTTTTCAAGATAACCCAAAGTACAGATGCCGAAAACCTGTGTGGTGGAGTTGGATTTCATGAACTTGCTTGCTACAAAAAAGACAGCTAATACCGCGAGGATCCAGGGTTTGTCCAGAGGAAGCTCGGGAAGGCTTAAGGGGTTGTCTGCAAGCTTGTTGATATTTGAGACAATGCTCAGAAAAAGCAGCGCGGTAAAGGGCTCTGCGGAAATTGAAACCGTGCCGGAGTAATCGCCGGCGAGATTATTCAGTCTGTTCCCAAGGATGGAGTCGTTTAATGCCACAAGAGAATCGGCTTCCGAAAGTTCTGTGGCGTATGCACTGTTTTCCGCCTGCTTCGGGAGCATTGAACCTGCAAAAAAAGACAATACCATACAGACGATCATATAAGTTATGATCAGTTTTTTGTGACGACGATATTCGTCTAAAAGTATATTGATCATTTTTTCATCCTCATAAGCCGTAACCGTTAATATGTTACGGCATAAGTATAGCAAAAATATAAGAGGAATACAAATTCGGGGCAGGTAAGACAGATAAACAAAATTTTCCCGGCTACTGGTTTTGCTATAGGGCACAACTATAGCCGGCTCTTTTTTTTATGTATTTCCCGAAGTAATAGGTTTTGACTATACTATACCTATCGGTTATGGGAATTTCCGAGAACATAACAGCGGTAAAGGATAAAAACGGAAATCTGCGAATACAGGAGTTCGAGAATGAATTTTAACACGGCATTACTCCACGACGGGGTTGATAAAAACGAAAAATATGGTTCGACACTTACGCCTATATACCAGACCAGCGCGTTTTACAGGCAGAGCGCGGAGGAGCTTGCGGGAATCTTTTCCAATAAGACACCGGGCTACTGTTATACGAGAGTAGCAAACCCGACCATAGCAAATTTTGAGAACAGGATAAACAGGCTCGAGGGTGGTATAGGCAGCGTGGCCACTGCATCCGGGATGGCGGCGATATTTAATGCTCTTACAAATATCCTTCAGAGCGGAGATGAGATAGTTTCAAGTGCAAGTCTGTATGGCGGAACGATAGATCTTTTCAGGGATCTTGAGGCTTTCGGAATAAAGACAAACTATGTGGAGAACAATAATTTTGAGCAGATAGAGGCTTCGATAAACGACAACACAAAGCTGATCTTCGCGGAAACCATCGGGAATCCTTGTCTTGATGTAACCGATGTGGACAGGCTCGCAGAGATCGCACACGCCCACGGGATTCCCCTTATTATAGACAACACGGTTGCAACGGCGTTTCTTATAAAGGTCCTGGAGCATGGAGCAGATATAGTAATCAATTCGACTTCAAAATATATAAACGGTAGCAGCAACGCCATCGGAGGCATCCTTACAGACGGGGGAAAATTTAAATGGACCGCGGAAAAGTATCCGGTGCTTAAGGATTATATAAAGTTTGGTCCGTTTGCCTATCTTGCGAGGTTAAGAGCGGGACTTCAAAGAAACGCGGGGGCTGTGATGGCACCACAGACAGCGTATTTAAACAGTATCGGTCTGGAGACGCTTGGACTTCGTATGGAGCGCCAATGTTTTAACGCTGCTTCGCTGGCTGAGTATCTTGAGGAGAAGTACCCATCGGTTAAGGTTAATTATCCGGGATTAAAATCAAGCAGATGGCATAAAACTGGTGAAAAAATACTTAAGGGAGGTTATGGGGCAATCGTAACGATAAGGGTCGGAAGCAGGGAAAAAGCCTTTGAACTTCTAAACTGTCTTGAAATTGCTTACAGGCTTTCAAACATCGGAGATACCAAGACGCTTGTATTGCATCCCTCATCGACAATAAGTCTTCATTCGACGGAAAAGCAGAAAGAGGATGCGGGAGTATTTGAGGATCTGATAAGGATAAGCGTCGGTATTGAGGATATCGAGGATCTTAAAAACGATTTTGACAGAGCGTTTGAAAAGATCGGGATAAAAAGGCTTTAGAAGCCGGTGAAGTGCGGTAACGCTGATTAAACGGGTATTCTGAAGGAGTATTTATGGAGGAAAAATATGGCTGAGACGATTGATTATTCATCACTTAAAAAGGGCGGCTTCATGAGGCAGAAGCAAAAGGGGTATTTCTCCTTAAGGCTTGCGGTCGTTGGCGGAAATCTGACTGCTGAGAATATAAAAACCATAGCGGAGGTGGCTGAAAAATACGGACGCGGCTATGTACATATGACCTCAAGACAAGGCGTTGAGATTCCCTTTATCAACTTTAAGGATATAGAGGAAGTAAGGGGAAAGCTTGCCGAAGGCGGCGTAAAGCCCGGAGTCTGCGGACCGAGGGTAAGAACGGTGACGGCCTGTCAGGGCTCCGAGATCTGCCCCAGCGGATGTATCGACTCTTATGGACTTGCAAAGGAGCTTGATGAGAGATATTTCGGAAGAGAGCTTCCGCATAAGTTCAAATTCGGTGTTACGGGTTGCATGAACAACTGCCTTAAGAGCGAGGAGAATGATATCGGAGTTAAGGGAGGGTATCTTATCGACTACAAGCCGGAGGCGTGTATTTCCTGCGGAGTCTGCATAAAGGCATGCCGTGAGGGGGCTCTCTCGATGGTGGACGGAAAAGTGGTTCTTGACGCTGAAAAATGTAATCACTGCGGACGCTGTGTAAAGAGCTGCCCGGTGGATGCCTGGGATTTTGAGCCCGGATATATCGTTTCCTTCGGTGGTCTCTTTGGTAACCAGATATACAAGGGAGAGCAGATCGTTCCGATCATAAAGGATAAGGAAACGCTCTTCAGGGTTGCGGATGCGGCGATAGATTTCTTTGACAAAAACGCGAATCCGGGAGAGAGGTTTAGAAAGACTCTGCAAAGGGTCGGCGAGGAAGAATTCAGAAAGCAGGTACGCGAGGCGTACGAGGGAAAGGCATAAGACGGAGGAAAAGAAAAATGGCAGATATAGCATTTGATGAGGAAGTAGATATAACGGATAAGGTATGTCCCCTGACCTTCGTAAAAGCGAAGGTTACTCTGGACGAGCTCGATGAGGGCCAGATCCTTGCCATAAGAATGAATGACGGGGAGCCGGTTCAAAATGTTCCGCGCTCTATAAAGGATGAGGGACATCAGATATTAAAGCTTGAGGACAATGAGGATGGAACATACACGCTGTATGTAAAGAAAGTCGGAGACTGATCTGTCCGTGTGATGGAGCGGATCACGAAAACGGCAAAAATAACAGACCAAAAAACTGTAAAGATATTTCATAAGCATAATACAAAGACATAACGCAGGGCGGTTTTGCCCGGGGAAAGGAAAGAAAAAATGACGATCACAGTTGCAGGAGAAAAGAAGGAGTACGCGGAAGGGCTTACGCTTCCCGAATTGTTAGAGGCAGAAAAGGTTGAGATGCCGGAGTATGTAACGGTATCCATCAATGAGGAATTCGTGGAGTCTGACAAGAAGGCTACGACCATTCTCAAGGATGGAGACAATGTGGAATTTTTGTACTTCATGGGAGGTGGATGCTGATGGCACTTACAGACGAGCAGCTCGAGAGATATTCGAGGCATATAATATTAAAAGAGGTCGGTGCAAAGGGGCAGAAAAAGCTCCTTAACGCGAAGGTGCTGATTATCGGTGCCGGCGGTCTCGGGGCTCCTGCGGCAATGTATCTTGCGGCAGCAGGAGTGGGCACGATCGGAATTGTCGATGCGGACGCAGTCGATCTTTCAAATCTTCAGCGCCAGATAATCCACGGAACCGCTGATGTCGGAAAGGCGAAGGTTCAGTCCGCAAAGGAAACCATGAATGCCTTGAATCCCGATGTTGAAGTAAAGACATACCGTATGTTTGTGGATTCCACAAATATTAGAGAGCTTATAAGGGAGTACGATTTTATAATCGACGGGACCGATAATTTTCCGGCAAAGTTTCTTATAAACGATGCCTGCGTAATAGAGAAGAAGCCCTTTTCGCACGCGGGAATAATCCGGTTTAAGGGACAGCTTATGACTTATGTTCCGGGGCAGGGCCCCTGCTATCGCTGCGTGTTCAAGAATCCGCCGCCGAAGGACGCGGTACCTACCTGCAAGCAGGCGGGTGTGATAGGCGCGATGGGCGGAGTGATCGGAAGCCTTCAGGCGATGGAAGCCGTAAAATATGTAATCGGGGCAGGAGATCTGCTTACGGGATATCTCCTTACCTATGACGCGCTTACGATGGAGTTTCACAAGATAAAGCTTCCAAAGGATACACACAGTTGTCCTGTCTGCGGGGATAATCCGACAATTTTGGAGCCCATAGATTATGAGCAGGCAGAGTGCGAATTTAAACCCGGAAATAACAACGCCGGGAATTAAGCGGAAAAATGGGCACGCCACAGACAATACAACAGATATGGATGAGGATAATATGGGAATCATAAGGCTTGAGTATCACCTGTATGATGATATTGTTAAATATGCAAGGGAGCACCTTCCCGAGGAGGCCTGCGGACTTATAGCAGGTGAGGAAAACGGGGACGGAAGAGTGGTTAAAAAGGTCTATTTTCTGACAAATACGGACCATGCCGAGGATCACTTTACACTTGATCCGAAGGAGCAGCTCGCCGCGATAAAGGATATGAGAGCAAACGGCTTAAAGCCTCTTGGCAATTGGCATTCACATCCCGAATCTCCCTCAAGACCCTCCACGGAAGACATAAGACTCTCTTATGATTCAAATGCAAGCTATATGATCCTTTCGCTTATGGCTGAAAACCCTGTTCTTAATTCCTTCCATGTGGAAAACGGGGAAGTTTCAAAGGAAGACTTAAGGATATATTCCGGGAAGTATTATTTTTGATCGGAGGATGGGTTCGAAGATTTAGTGAAGAACTGATTGGAAATCTTGCTATGAAAAGAATAAAATACATTATTTTAATTGCCACAGTTTTGGTGGCGGGCCTTACGGGATGCGCAAAGCCGAATCCTGCGGAGATGACGGATGCCGGGTTAAGGAGCGAAAATTCTGCCAATGTGACGGAAACGGATGTAAGGAATGAAGATTCTGTCAATGTGACCGAAGCGGATATAAAGGATGAGAGCTCTGCTCTCTCGGAAAACGCCGGAGAAGAATCGGAGCAGATAATCTTTAAGGATGCGCTTGAAAGGGAAGTGACCGTAAGTGATCCCCAAAGAGTAGCCATACTCCTTGGAAGCTTTACCGATGTGTGGTATCTTGCCGGCGGGGAGGTAGTCGCGACGGTCAAGGATGCATGGACATCCTTTGATCTTGGTCTTCCGGAGAGTGTTGTCAATGTCGGGAGCTTCCTCAGTCCGGACCTCGAGCAGCTTCTCGCAGCGGAGCCGGATTTTGTTATAGCCAGCGCGGGAAGCGATGCCCAGATTGAACTGCTTGATACCTTTGAATCCGCAGGCGTAAATGTTGCATATTTTGAGGTATCGGATTTTAACGACTACCTGGATATGCTTGATATTTGCACTAAGATAACCGGAAAAAGGGAGAATTACGAGAAGTACGGAACCGAGGTAGGAAAGCGGATAGAGGAAGTAAAAAGGGAGGCTGATAATAAAAGGGGAGATTTGCAGCCCACGGTATTGTTTATAAGGGCAGCGGCGAGCTCGGTAAAAGCCAAGGGAAGCGAAGGTACAGTTGGCGGAGAGATACTTGCGGATTTAGGGTGTATAAATATTGCGGATTCAGACGGTGCGATCCTTGAGGATTTAAGCCTTGAAGCTATAGTTACTGCGGATCCCGACTACATCTTTGTTACAACCCAGGGAGAAGACACCGAAGCGGCGCTTGCGGGAGTCAGGGAGCTTTTAATGAATAACCCCGCGTGGGCGGGCCTCAGCGCTGTAAAAAACGGAAACTATTACGAGATAGAGAAGGAACTCTACAATTCAAAACCCAATGCGAGGTGGGGAGAGGCATACGAGAAGCTTGCTGAAATTATCTTTGGATAATTACAAGCAGGTTATGCGGCTGCCACGGACAATAAACATTAATATCCGGAGGCCTGAGGAGTATATGGCATATTTTCCATTTTATTTTGAGCTTGAAGGGAAGCTTGGAGTTATTGTCGGGGGAGGAAAGGTTGCTCTCGAAAAGATCGAAAAGCTTTCAGGATTCGGAGCGGTTCTAAGGGTGATAGCCCCCGATGTACTGCCGGAAATAGAAGCGATTAAGAAAACAGATAAAAACCTGATTATTGTAAACAAGGAATTCGCGCCGGAGGACATATCCGGCGCTGATTATTTAATCGCGGCTACGGGCAATGAGAAGCTGAATGCAGAGATTTTCAGCTTATGCAGGGAAAGACATATTCCGGTAAATGTGGTAGACGACAGGGATAAATGTGATTTCATTTTTCCTTCGGTTATTAAAAGGGGAAATCTTGTAGCCTCGGTTACGAGCTCGGGAGACAGCCCCCAGGTTGCGGTCCGGCTACGAAGGAAATTTGAGGAGCTAATACCAGATAACATCGAAGAGATACTTGATTATCTCGGCCAGCTTAGGGTAAGGGTAAAGGATGAAGTAACCGACGGTTATGAGAGACACAGTATACTTAAGAAAGCCGCGGATCTTTGTATGGAGCTTGGAAGACCGCTGACAGATGAGGAAATTGGTGGCTTAATGTCTTTAAAACGCTAAAGAAAGAGCTTGGAATGATAACAGACAAAAAAATATCTGTGAAAACTACATACATATTTATCCTTGTCGCGATGCTTATTTTGGTGTTTATCTTAAGCCTGTCTTTAGGAAGCGTATCGGTGTCATTTGGGAATATAATCAATGCTCTGTTTGGCAAGGGCAGTTCATCTTCTGAGGTTATAATACGGGGAATACGGCTTCCGAGGGTTACAGGAGGATTATTGGCCGGAGTGGGTCTTTCCGTGGCGGGAGTGGTCCTCCAGGGTGTAATGAACAACGCGCTTGCAAGCCCAAACACCATCGGTGTCGGTTCGGGAGCGGGTTTTTTTGTTATGCTTTCATTTATTCTGTTTCCGGCAAAAGTATGGCTGCAGCCCTTATTTGCATTCGGAGGAGCGCTGATCGCCACACTTCTTATTTTTGCGCTTGCATATTTTTCCGATACCTCAAGGATTACGATCATACTCGCGGGAATCACGGTTTCGAGCTTTCTTTCGGCAGGGATAAATCTTCTTAAAACCCTCAATACCGATATAGCGATAAACCTTAATTCATTTCTTGTGGGCTCATTGTCCGGTATAAGCTTTAGGGATATCGCTCTTCCGTCTTTCGGAATAATAACCGGCTTTGTAATCGCGGTCATAATGGCAAAACCACTTAATATGCTCGGACTCGGCGAGGATGTTGCAAGATCTCTCGGACTCCGGGTCGGAGCGGTAAGATTTATACTGCTGGTAATTTCAAGCGTTCTTGCGGGCTGCGTTGTAAGCTATGCCGGTCTGCTGAGCTTTGCCGGACTGATCGTTCCACACATTTGCAGAAAGCTTTTCGGAAATGATGCGAGACTGCTTATTCCCTGCAGTGCCATTCTTGGCGGCAGCTTTGTAATGCTTTGTGATCTTTTGAGCAGGGTGGTATTTGCGCCTTATGAGTTCCCTGCGGGAATTGTCATGTCTTTTGTAGGCGGACCGTTCTTTATATATCTTCTTTTAAGAAGAAAAGGAGGACGCAGAGTAAATGCTTGAGTATAAGAATGTCAGTCTGTCCTGCGACGGAACAGAACTTCTTAAGAATATAAATATCGGGTTTAAAAAAGGGGAGCTTACGACGATAATCGGTCCCAACGGCTGTGGAAAGACCACGCTCATACAGGCGTTAAACGGGTCGAGCAGGCTGACGGCGGGGGAGATATTGCTTGATCGTGAAAACTATCTTTCATTTAAACCGCGAATCAGGGCAGAAAGGCTGTCCTTTTTGCCGCAGATACGACAGATGATCCCAACGCTGTCTGTGAGAAGCCTGGTATCGCACGGCCGCTTTCCCCGTCTTGGGTTTTCCCGTAAAATGTCCGCCCACGACAAGGAGCTTGTCGAAGAGGCTATGAGGCGCGCGGATGTAGAAAAGTATGCGGATCAGTCGGCCGATACGCTGTCGGGAGGTGTAAGGCAGCGGGCTTTTGTCGCTCTACAGCTCGCACAGGATTGCGATTGCGTTGTCGCCGATGAACCGACGACATATCTTGATGCACCAAGCCAAAAGCAGATATTGAAAATATACCGGAATTTGCGGGATGAGGGAAGAACTGTGATCCTTGTTCTTCATGATATCGCGAAGGCGCTTGAGATATCGGACCGGGTTGTGGTTATGAATGACCGTCGCATCATAACCACGGGTAAACCAGATGAACTGATCGGTTCCGGAATCATTGATTCGGTATTCGGCGTAAAGCTGAAGAGCTTTTCCGATGCCGATGGAAAGTATTATGTCTTGTGATGATATTATTGGAATGTTCCGCAAATTTTGATAGTAGAGTCTCAAAGGTAATGTTATAATAATCCTGTCAGGAAGGATAATTACTTTGATAGATTCCGGAGTCTTATGATGATACAGTCTGGTAGAAACAAATATGGTGCGCTTGAGGCGGGCGGAACAAAAATGGTTTGTGCTGTCGGATATGATGACGGAAGGATACTTGAAAAGGTATCAATTCCGACATTAGAGCCGGATAAAACCATACCGGAGATCATTGGGTTTTTCCGGGATAAAAATATTTCAGCTCTCGGGGTTGCGAGCTTTGGACCGGTTGATTTAGACAAGACTTCACCGACCTATGGATATATTACTTCGACTCCCAAAAAAGGATGGGGCAACTACCCATTGGTTAGTGCACTTAAAGAGGCGTTAAATGTGCCGGTCGGATTTGATACGGATGTTAACGGAGCGCTTCTCGGAGAAGTAACCTTTGGCTCTTCAAAGGGAATAACGGATGCGATATATATAACCATCGGGACGGGAATCGGAGGAGGCGTAATGACAAACGGGAAGCTTCTTCACGGTATGATGCACCCCGAACTCGGACATATGCTTTTGCGGCCGGAAGAGGATGATAAGTTTAAAGGTGTTTGTCCTTTTCACGGAAATTGTTTTGAGGGACTTGCATCCGGACCCGCAATAGAAAAGCGCTGGGGAGAGAAGGCGGAGAAGCTTTATGATCGTGATGAGGTGTGGGAACTGGAGGCATTTTATATCGGACAGGCTATAGCAAACCTCATTATGACACTGTCGCCAAAAAGGATCATCCTTGGCGGAGGTGTCATGCACCAGAGTAAGCTCTTTCCATTGATAAGAGAGGCGGTAAAAAAGAATCTGAACGGGTATATCAGGACTCCTCTTTTAGAGAAGCTTGATGAATATATAGTCACTGCAAGTCTTGGAGATGACCAGGGAATTATGGGATGTATAAAGCTTGCAGCCGGAGAAATGTAAAGACTGTTGTTAATTGATGAAAAGAGGATATACGCGACGGGCTTTTCCATGGGAAGCGGAAAGACATGGGATCTGTATCAGGAGTATCCCGGGAGCTTTGCGGGCTTTATGCCATGCAGCGCACTTTTCCCGATAAAGGAGAACCCTTACGGTCTCTCGCTTGGAGACGCAATTTGATGTTTCATTCGAAGATAAAGAGTCCTGGGAAGACAAGTATTACGGAATCCCCGGTGATAAGGTGGAAAAGATAACGGACGAAAGCAGGGGAAGCGTTTTGACGGTGCGCTACTATAACAGTACCGACGGGGTGTGCCGGACCGCCTTCGCCAGCGTCAGCGGGCAGCAACACGAGTGTCGCCGCCACAGCTGCGAAAATGCATGGAAATTCGTATCGCAGTTTACATCGTAGAGTAGAGAACAGACTCCCTGAAGATTACTTTGGGGAGTCTTATTATGTAGTTTTAAAGTGAGTTAAAAATATTGTTTAAAATATTGATTTTACACCATTATGAGAGAATTAAGCTCCTTTCAATAATGATGACAGTTTTATTTTTATGTAGTATAATTAAGTGCAATATATTAGATGATAATGATTTAAAATACATATAATTTGGACATGAAAGGAGATCAACATGGAACAGTATATAATGGGGATCGATATTGGAATAGCTTCAGTCGGTTGGGCAGTTCTGAATGAAAATGCAGAGATACTCGAGGCGGGTTCTAATATTTTCCCAGAGGCGGACGCTGCTCAAAATGCCGACAGACGGAGTTTTCGTCAAGGCAGGAGATTGAAGAGAAGAAAAAGAATCAGGATAAATGATTTTAATAAAATGTGGGAAAAATACGGTTTCGAAATAGATGATGTTGTTTCGGATCCTGATGTTTTGTTGTTAAGGAATAAAGGGCTTAATGAGTTTTTAGAGGAGAAAGAGCTTTATTCAGTGTTAAAGTATATGCTTAAGCATAGAGGAATTTCCTATTTGGAAGATGATATTGATGAAAATGCTACCGGCGATTATAAGGAGGGTTTGAAACTAAATCAAGAAGAACTAAGGACAAAATATCCATGTCAGATACAATTGGATAGAATAGAAAAATACAATAGTTTCAGAGGAAATAATACTGTTGAAATAAACGGGAAAAAAGTAATCCTTAGTAATGTTTTTACTACAGGTGCATATCGCAAAGAGATAGATAGGATTTTAGAAACTCAGAGTAAGTATAATACTAAATTAACGGAGAATTTTATAAAGGAATATAGAGAGATATTTGACAGGAAGAGGGAGTATTACGAGGGACCGGGAAATGAACTCTCCAGAACCAACTATGGTCGTTATACTCTTAATATAGATCCGAATACAGGAAAGTATATTACGGAGGATAATATATTTGAAAAATTAATAGGAAAGTGTTCAGTATACCCGAATGAAATGAGAGGCGCAGCAGCTTCATATACTGCCCAAGAATTTAATGCTTTAAACGATCTAAATAATCTTATAATAAATGGTCGCCATCTTGAAGAAAAAGAAAAAAGGCAGATTATAGATAAATACAAATCAGAAAAGGTTGTTAATGTTAGAAAAATAATCAAGTCAGTTATTGGCGAAGACATTGAAACGATGACAGGTGCCCGAGTAGATAAAAATGATAAGGAGATATTTCATACTTTTGAGATTTATAGAAAAATACAGAAGCGGATGTCAGAGTCGGGTAAAGATATTTCTGTTTTTGATAGGGACGATCTTGATACAATTGGTGAAATACTTACTTTAAATACTGAAAGAGAAGGAATAGAAAAGGCGTTTAAAAGAAGCCCCATTATATGTGATGAGGATATAATAGGGTTATTAATTGATGTAAGAAATAATAATCCCTCTTTATTTAGCAAATGGCATTCAATGTCACTGAAGATAATGAACGAGTTAATACCGGATTTATACGAGCAGCCCAAAAATCAAATGCAATTGCTCAGTGAAAGGGATGTATTCAAGAGCAAAATTGAGCTTTTTGAAAAATATAAGGAAATACCTGTAGAAACAGTTATTAAAGAAATATATAATCCGGTCGTAAAAAGATCAGTTTCTATAACTATAAAAGTAATAAATGCCTTAATTAAAAAATATGGGTTTCCTAAAAAGATAGTGATCGAGATGCCAAGGGATAAAAACTCGGATGATTTAAAAGCAAAAATTTCAGATTTACAGAAGAAAGGAGAGAATGAGCTTAAGGAGATTAAAAAGAAAATTAAAGATGAATACGGAATTGATATTACGGATGAGTTGTTTAGAAAGCATAAAGGACTTGCCCTCAAATTAAAGTTGTGGAATGAGCAAAATGGAAGATGTTTATACAGTGGAAGAAGTATACCGGTTGATAGATTAATATTTGATCGAAATTTGTTTGAAGTAGATCATATAATTCCCATTTCAATTTCACTTGATGATAGCAGAAATAACAAGGTATTGGTATATGCTTCTGAGAATCAAGAAAAAGGAAATCGAACTCCATTTATGTACTTATCATCCGTTAACAGAGACTGGGGCTGGGAACAGTATTGTGCGTATGTAAAGGAACTCGAAAAAAATTGGGGACGGGAAAGGAAAAACAAGGCAAAGAATCTTCTATTTACAGAGAATATTACAAAAATAGATATAGTAAAAGGATTTGTAAACAGAAACCTTAATGACACCAGATATGCGTCAAAAAAAGTTCTGAATCTTTTACAGAGTTATTTTGCGGCAAAAAACAGCGATACACTTGTTTCTGTAATAAGAGGTTCTTTTACACACCAAATGAGAGAGAATTTAAAAATTGAAAAGAGCAGGGACGAAAACTATTATCACCATGCGGTTGATGCGATGTTGATTGCCTTTTCTCAAATGAGATATGATGATTACAGAGCGAAACAGAAGCAGATAATAGATTTTGAAACCGGAGAGATATTGAATGAAAAGGGATGGTATAATCAAGATCGTATATATAAAGAAATTCTTTTTCAGAAGAGATTATATGATTTCAAAAAACAGGTAAATGAAGCAGAAAGCAAGATAAAAATTTGGTATAAAGTTGACAAAAAGTGCAATAGGGGACTTTGTAATCAGACTATATACGGGACAAGGGATTTAAATGGAGAAAAGTATATAGTTGATAGTTTAGATTTATATAATAATGATGATATAAAAAACCTTAGAAAACTAATTGATAAGCATAAAGAGACTGATATACTGATGTATCAAAATGATCCGAGAACTTTTGAGAACTTGATGCAAATATATAATGACTATAGAGAAACGGATAATCCTTTTGTTGCGTACAATCGAGAAACCGGTGATTTTTTTCGGAAATATTCAAAAAAGCATGATGGACCTAAAATAACAAAGATAAAGTTTTTAAGGGAAAAGCTTGGAAGTTGTATAGATATTTCTCATAAATATGGATACGAAAAGGATTCAAAAAAGGTGATTCTTAATTCACTGAACCCGTATCGTATGGATGTATACTACGAAGAAAAAACAGGACAGTATTTTTTTGTAGGACTTAAATATTCGGATATAAAATGTATAGGTAATAGTTATGTAATAGATGAGGAAAAATATAGGAATATTATGGTGGCTGAAAAAATGCTTACTGAGAATGAAAGTGTTGAGGATTTATTAAAAAAGGGTATAAGGTTTGTACTGTCTTTTTATAAAAATGACATTATTGAATATGAGAAAGACGGTAAGATTATAAGAGAACGATTCAACGCCAGGATAATGCCGAAAGTGAGAAACTATATAGAATGTAAACCACTTAATGCGCCAAAGTATGAGAAACGGAATTTAGTAGGTCTTTCTAAAACAAAATCTGTCAGGAAAATAGCAAAAGATATCCTGGGTAACGAAAGTATTATTGAAGTCGAAAAATTAAAAAAAGTCGTTGATACAATTTAGGATATATGGTACACTATAGGTGTTTACGATAACTCAATTTCTTCGGATCTGTTAAAACAAGGCTTTATGCCGAAAGATTTTGAAAAAGTTGAGTCAAAGGAGAACATCGACGGGTGTTCTCCTTTTTTCATTTGGAGTAACAATGGCATATAGAATTGTAATGATAGAGAGCGAGGCTTCCTTGGCACTTAAATTGAACAACTTGATTGTCAATAAAGGAGAGGGAGATATATGGATACCATTAGATGACATTTCAGTAATAGTGATAGACAATTTATGTATTTCACTCACGGCAAGGATGCTAAGCGTGCTTGCAGAAAAGAATATAGCGGTGTTTCTTACGAATCAAGAGCATTTACCTATAGGATATTTCAGCTCTTATGATAATCATAGCAGAGCCTTTAAAGTCATTGGTCATCAAATAAGTAAAGATAAATCGTTTTATGATTCTTTTTGGAGACAAATCGTAGTTTCCAAAATTGCAAATCAAAGAAAAGCACTTAGATTAATAGGTAAAGGGGATTTAGTTGATAAGCAACTGAATGATTTATCTATTAATGTGACAGATGGGGACTTAACTAACCGGGAAGCGCATGCAGCAAAGCTTTATTTTAACACAATGATGGAATGTTCCTTCTCGAGGGGTAATGAGGATATATTACTTAATTCCGGATTGGATTATGCATACGCAATCATAAGAGCATTTATAGCAAGGTGCTGTGTTGGTTACGGACTAAATACTCAAATAGGGATACATCACAAAAATGAATATAACAGATTTAACTTGGTTGATGATCTTATAGAACCAATCAGACCTTTTGCTGATGTTTTTGTGTATAAAATGATGCTTGGGGCGGATTATTTTACAAGGGAACATAGAAGGTCGATAGTGAATATTCTTAATCACAAAGTGAACTATGGGTTAAGAGACATGTATATGTGCAATATGCTTGAGGAATATGTTGAGGGATATGCGGCAATGGTTTCCGGTAACCGCGAGAGTGTGATATTCCCAGATATAGACGAGTATTTGGGGGAAGAGGATGAAATATAAAGTAATGAGGCTTCTATGTATGTTTGATCTCCCGGTGGATACCATGGAAGAAAAAAGAGCATATAGAATATTTCGTAAAAATCTTATCAAAGAAGGTTTTGTAATGATGCAGTATTCTGTGTATGTTAGAACCTGTCCTAATAGAGATTTTTCAAAGAGATTAGAAAATCGAATTAAAAAGTATGCACCTAAAAGTGGAAATGTAAGAATGCTCATGATTACTGAGAAGCAATATGAAGATATAACGCTTATAGTCGGTTCAAAAAGAAGTCAAGAGGAAGTGATAGGAATGGAAAGGATTATTTATATATGAATTTAAATGTCCGGTATAATAATCAGCATATTAATGTTAGTCTTGGAAGTATTTCTCAGTGGTGTGGATATAATATAAAAACAAAGGAATTCATTATAACATCCTTGGAAAAGCATTTCTCTTCATATAAATATCAGGAATATGAGGATACTCTTATAAATAATGTGTCAATAGATGGAGAACATATAGGGAGAAAATACTGTCGTCTAATAAGAATAAAAGATAAGGAGTCATTGTTACAGAGTATAAAAAATTCAAAAATAGGAATTCTTTCATCACTAATAAGGAATAAAATTAGTTCTTTCAATTTTCAAAAAGAATTAGAAATCATTGACAATTCTCTTCTTAGGATTTATGGTTTGATAAACACAGAAGTGATGGAGTTTCTTGGGAAGATAGAATTGGATTATGACAGAGAGGATATATTGTCGATAGTGTCTAACAGCGAATATGTCACGCGCGATGGACAAGTTGTTGATGCCTTGAATTATGATGAGTTATTGGTTATCTTTTTAAATACTTTAAGAGAATTACAAAATAAAGATCCAGAGAAGTATATTATAATATTTGAAAACATTGATCATTATATTGAAGCAGAGTGTTATAAAAGTATAGTGAAGAAAAGTGAGGAAATAGCCGGAATATCGGACACATATTTTATTTTTTCTACGAGTATTAGAGGGTATGCTTTAGTAGATGAAGAAAAATGCGAGTATATTACGGTGTTTAATGATTTAGTCTATAGTATGCCTGATTATGCGCATTTGTACGAGTTTGTTAATAGTAATTATCCATGTTCAAAACACTGGGGTGATGAAGTGCTTAAAGAAATAATAGCGGAGTGTGTACATGATGTCGGTAAAATTGGGAATATCGGATCTATAGATGGTTTTGTTGTTAGAAAGATGATTAATTCCACCTTATCTATAAATAATGTTATGAAAAATGTTGGAAATAGCATTGAATTAAAGTATTTAGCGACGAATATATGATATAATCAAAACATCATGGAAAGGAGGATTACCTATGATTGTGTCTTTACATAGAGAAAAGTCTTTCATCGGGGGGTATTTGATATTTTAGCACCTGAAGAAATTGAGTTATCGTAAAACACGCATCCGAACGCTGGCTTCGATGCTTTCATTTTAGCACCTGAAGAAATTGAGTTATCGTAAAACACGAGGATGTGGAATACCTCAGGGAGTGCCATTTTAGCACCTGAAGAAATTGAGTTATCGTAAAACCAATCGTCTGGAGTAAGAGGTTGTCGGCCAATTTTAGCACCTGAAGAAATTGAGTTATCGTAAAACTGACTGATGCAGTGACTGTTGTGAATGCAAATTTTAGCACCTGAAGAAATTGAGTTATCGTAAAACGCAAGGATGCCACCATCAATGTTGCATCCAATTTTAGCACCTGAAGAAATTGAGTTATCGTAAAACCAGTCACAACTGGTAGGATCCAGACTGTTTATTTTCGCACCTGAAGAAATTGAGTTATCGTAAAACTCATTAAATGCCTGTGACTTTATAGCCGTATTTTAGCACCTGAAGAAATTGAGTTATCGTAAAACCAAAACCCGCAAACAGAGGAGCCAAGAAAGATTTTAGCACCTGAAGAAATTGAGTTATCGTAAAACATATTTACCATTATATACTTAAACCAAGTTATTT
>JAFVCL010000055.1 GCA_017479285.1 Lachnospiraceae bacterium | reverse complement strand
GGCAGATACAGACTTCATCACTCTTTATATAAAAACCTGTTCTTCCTCGTTGTATTCTTCCGTGTAATCTGTTACACTAACCATGGTTATACACCATGGATTCCGAAGGATCGTCGCCGCCAAGAGACTCCCTTCGGAATCTTCCTTTCTATAGACTGATTGACAGTATATCAATCAATCCAGCGACAATCCAGTAGATTAAAACAAGGTCAGGCTAATTCGGCGCTAACATTATTCCCACCGTAGAGGGGGAAAATACCCCCTCCCTAACTTTATTTTTCGAACATTTCCCTGATACAGAAGTTAGAGTGCTCATCCGCCCATACCGAACCCTCTCATTCATTCCTGTGACCCAACAGATCTTAAAACCGGCATATTATTGCCCATAAGCACCCTGTTTACTTCTATCACATCTCCGGGTCTGTCATTAAAACAAATCATTAACAACGCATCCCCCCTTTCAGCATCATCACACACTCCCCCTGCGAATAAGCTTATGTATGATTGTACTCTTATTCGTTTTTAAATATTCCCACTGTAGAGGTGGGAAACTTGCTCCTTCCGCAGGCAACCTCCGCCCTTACTTAAGCGGAAAAATAGTTACTACTATAGAAGGTGTATATTTTGCGAAAAAAAGCCGCCTGACTTAACATCAGGCAGCTTATATCATCCACCGCATCACAATTACCTACAGTTCCCTCGCCCAAGATCAAACAAAGGTATTTAATACCAAATACCTTTGTTATATTCTTCTACCTTACTTATCAGTGCCTTTCCATATGCCGTATCTTGAAATTTGGTCTTAGATTTGTTTTCCGTCAATAATCTTGTTCCACATATAATATTATTGTCAATCAGATAATTCACTGCGTGCGGAAAATATGGCACAGTTCTTTTAATCAGCTCATTCTCGATATCGTCAAAGTTCGTAATTCCAAATGCTCTTGTAATAGAGACAACATCCAATATGTCCTGTTCTCTTGGCTCCAAATGTGCTAACTCAATTCTGTTGTCCATAGCACGAATCTTAAACATGAAAATAGACTCAAGATCTGCGTAATATATGATGATATTTGAAAAAGACACTTCATCCAGAACTTTCCACTTAATAAAGAACTCGAATTCTTCATTATAATTTTTAGTCCTGTTCCAATGGTTATTGAGCCATCCGTCGGCATCATCTGCACCGTACTTTTCTCCGATTTCCATTATCTTATCTATAATCTTGTCGGGGTAATCCTTTGTCAATGAATCTATATCCCGGCTTTCTTCTCTTGGACCGGATATTTCACCAAGTCTCTTATGTATGATCATTGAAAAACCACCAATAGCCCTGACTTCGAGTATATATTCCGAATCAAATTCTTTTGCTATAAAATCGTTCAGTTCCCCCAGCATTTTTATAAATATATCAAAACTTACTTTGTTCATAACCGACCCCTCAATATGCAATATTCATTTCTGAATATGAAGGAAAAATATTGTATGGTTCTGACGATAAATACAATTTATTCTTCAATGGTTTTTGGTCAACCAAAGGTGACAGATTGCTATATTTTTTCACAAATTCTTTTAATTTTTTTTGCTGATTAAGTATTGCTACCATAATGCACTTAGTTTCTTCTGTCAAGAAATCAAATCTGATACAGCTGATTTCCGTATCAAACTGCTTGCCGGATTTCGTGCTTCTGGACATAACTTTTGGGGCAAAATGATATTCAATTCCAATCAAAAACAGCTTATTCAGCTCTGCATTTAACTCACCATATTTCTCACAATCCCAGTCGGTCTGATCCTGATAATATATCTTACGCTGAAAATACTCACATTTGTATTCATAAAGAGAATTCAAGTCCATATCCAAGACATCTGCTAATCGTTTTGCAGTATGTATACCACATCTGTCAAAATCTACCTGATTCTTTAATATCTTATAGACATAGTTATAGCCAACACCGGATTTCTCCGATAGCTGTTTCGCATTCATTTTCTTTTTAAACAAGATATCCTCAAACATGGTAACGCACCTCTCCGCAATGTCATTTTATCACAATTGTGATATTTTCTCAAGAATGACATTGTTCTATCCGGCTTTCTTTGCGAGTAAAACATGCCGGCTTAGTATTTCTCAAGAGTATATGACATCATCTCATATTTAAGCCTGCTGCCCTCTGTTATCTCCGCAGGCAAAAGCGCCCTTGCTACAAGCTTCAGCTCATCCGACTCTATGTCCGTTCGCTTGAGATTGGCGTAGTCTCCATCTATGCTCACGACCTCGTAAAACCATGTTTCCATCCTGATCTCCTTTTTATATGATGCTTTGGAACTTCGGTTATTCACCGTTATCTATCACAATATCCATTATTTTCTGCGTGCTTTTAATCTCCGGTTAGATTACAAATTTTTCTATCTAAGATTGTTTCCTTCTCCTGTCCTGGCCGGATGAGATATAATACTGCCTCTTATCCTCATAAAGCATCTTATCCGCCTCCCTGTACATGGTCTCGACATTGCTTTCCTCTCCTCTCATGGCATACCCGATAGAGCAGGAATAAGAAGTCTTTGCGACTTCCAAACGGATCCGCTCCACAAAAGCCTTTACATCCTCCTCGCTGTTTCCCACACACAACGCAGCGTACTCATCCCCACCGATACGATATAACCTTTGGTTATCCTTCGCAGCCTTCCAGAAACACTCCGCCAAAGCCTTAAGCGCCTTATCCCCCTCAGTATGTCCGTTGTTATCGTTCAGCCTTTTTAAGCCGTTCATATCCATTGTGACAACGGCTGTGACATTTTCCTTCAGACTCCTCGCATCTGCCACATAGCTCTGGCGGTTCAAAAGCTTTGTCAGCGCATCCCTTTTGGTATATTGCTGGAGCAGAAAAACATAGTAGATCATAACATCTATCGCCATCGTCAGATAAAACCAGCCTGAATTCGCGCTCCCCAGAAACAGCGGAACGATAAGACATATCACGGCAGTCATAAGGATAAATACCAGAATGGGGTAATCCTCTTTCTGAGTTCTTCTTCTAAAGAAAAGACAGCTCACAAGATATATCAGATACAGACCGTTTACAACATAGGGCAGAAACCCCAGCGGACCTCTTGCGAAATGGTTTTCTTCGGAAATCCCGAATACTATCTCTGTCGGTATTGAAACAAAACAAAAGATCACATTGATAACAGCCGGAGTATAAACCCAGAATTTCTGCATCGGAAATAGGATCATTATAATATTTACGATTATCAGGGTTACAAGGCTGTAATTAACCGCAACAAGCCAGGGTCTTACGGGCGAAAAGACCTCCCGGTTTCCAAGCATCCCTTCAAAATAGCAGCTTACCGAATACAGAAACAGAAGGCTCGTAACAAGTGCGATCCTTCTTACCATCCTGTGTTCAAGGTGAGCGTCTGTCCTGAGAATGAGTCCCATCCCCACAAGCAATATTATCAATGTCCAGTTATCAGCAATAAAATCCCATAACATCATAGCTATTATCCCATTGGATCTGTCCGGACTTTCTTTGATCCCCTTCCCTGTATTACTTCTTCTTTCGGAAAATGAAGCTCCTGAACAATATCACATTCATTACCGCAAAAAATCCGATAAGTATGAATATCGTTATAACCGGCTGCTTCGGAGCGTATGTTGCAATGAGCATCATCGGAAATCCGAACACGATAGCCGGGAAATTCTGGTAAACCATATTGTCCGAAGCCGGGGTCCTAAATTCTCCGTCAATCTCACGAAGAAGGATTATTCCGGTGCTGGCGGTTCCTGTAAGCATACCGAACATGGTAAGGAACTGCTCCTCGGCATATTCCCTGAATAAGGTCTTTGCCACAATACGGTTGTATATGTAGGTGATGACAAGACCGACCACGCCCATTATTATGATTATTCCCCAGTAGTTCTTCAGTACGCTGAATCTTATCGCTGCGATTCCCGCCACAACCATAATATCAAAAAAGAAGTTGCTCGCCCTTGTCATAAGGAAGTTGTTTACATACTCCTTCTTTATGATCTTTGCCTTCTTTAAAAGTCCCATAATAAGCTTTATAAGCACGGCAGAGAGAACACCGAGAAGAAAGTTAAACCCGTAAACGACAGATTTCATCCCGGGAAGGAGCTTACCGAGTCCGAACATGATAATAAATGTAAGCATGTACGCAGTCGCAATAAGAGCGATCTGTATGGTGAACTTATCTATGCTCTCCTGCATCGGTATCTCGTCCTCCGACTGGATCTGCTCGCTGTGAATGGACGCTTCGCCGTTCCTGACCGTTTTAATGATCCCGCGCTTTTTTAGGATGTTCAGATGTATAACACCACCTATGCTCGCGCTTAAAAAACCGAGAGCGGCTATGGTAAGTCCAAAGCTCTTTCCGCCCTCAAAGCCGTATTCCTTTTCAAAAATACCGCCGTAGTTAAGCGCCTGCCCTGTTCCCTGTCCGTATCCGAAGGGGAGAAGGATTCCCGCAGCGTTAAAAAAGCCTGAGACCACCATCGCTGCAACGATCGATATCACCATGCCGAATATTCCCTGCAAAAGGTATGTTGAAACCGTTGTAACACCGGTATTAAAAATCTCGGAGGTTCTCTTCGCGTTAAGCTTTCCCTTTGATGGTCTGAAGGTGGACGCGATAAACCCGAGAGCGAGACAATGATAAGTGATTATCTCGAGGCTCGCAGTCCCGTTTCCCCCGAAAAACTCCGTATCAAACATTACCTCTCCGGTGATCTGTTTAAACACGGCAGCAACCACGATAAGTATGCCTCCTCCAAGTACGGACACCGGAATAAGCGAACTGCGGAGAAAAGGAATAACCCTCCTCAAAACATTCGCCGCCAACAGGCTGAGCAAAAGCACCGCTATGATATTAAACGAGCTCCATATATTAAAGTCCCAGAAATTTTCCATTTTCATCTCCTTGAGTATAATTTTTATATCTGTAACAGAAATTGACATATTTCAGGGCATTAAAGCTTTTTGAGCCCTTTATCTGATAAATCTTGTCCTTATGATAGATATTTATTTTATTGTGTCCCATAACCGAGGCGTCCGCTATATCGTCAAACCTCAGCTCAAGAATGTTTTCCCCTTCCTTTGTATCCTTCCCCTCGTTATCACCAATGGTTATCCTGTCACCAAACAGCTTTATAGTTGTCTCCCTGCTTATAAGCCTTTTATTTTTATACACTATTACCTCCGACAGCTTTATACTGTCGGAATATACCTCTTTACCAAGGTAATCCATGGGATTGATTCCGTTTACAAACTCCTTTTGGTGATCGTACCACTCTCCCACATACTCATATGGGAAATCATATCCCACCCCGGTTATACGCTTGTCCTCACCGTATCTTATCTTCCTTCCGCACTTAAGGCACCACGCCTCGTCCCCCTTGCTCTTAAACTCGGACAATCCGCAGAAGGGACACACATATATCGCCCGCTCGAGATACTCCGCCTTCTTTTTTGATCTAAACAGTCCTCCGGGCTTAGCCTCATCGACAAAGAGTCCTTCATTTATATCTGCAAAAAGCTCTTCGTCACTCATTCCGGCATACTCCTCCGGCTCGATGACCCGGGTGACAGATGAGTGCATTCTGCCCTTTCTTGCCCCGTCGCTCCACCTGGGCTGTACGCCATAACCGCCCTCAATGCGGTAAAGGGCGATGGGAAGTCCTATCTTTTTTGCAAGCGCCGCGATTGAAGGGCGCATATACTCTGTCCGTCCGCTGAAGGTGCGGTTTCCCTCCGGCGCTATCGCGATAGTTCCCCCTTCTCTTGCCACGCGGATGCATTTTATAACCGCACCGATATCGTTTTTCTTTTTTTGGATCGGAATCGGTGCCACAAGCCATCTTATAAGGCTTGAGACAAAGCCGTTGGAGAATATGTCCTCCGTGGCGACATAATAGACAGGTCCCTTGAAGGATATCCCGACAAAAAACTGATCAAAGGGCGTCTGGTGATTCATCAGGATCAAGTACGCCCGGTCTCCCTGTTCCCTGAAGGGCTCCGCATTTATATGATACCGGATCTTTGTATATGGATACAGAACGGCGTACGCGATATTTCTTGCCACCCTGTGCCTAAACCGCATCCAGGGCTTTTTCTCTTTATTCTTTTTAGCTTTTCCCATGATGTTTTATCGTAAATATACAAGTCATTAATAGCACAGCCTTCGTAGCTGCTGCATATGAGTCCTCAATATCCCCTTTACAGGTCCTTTTTCAAGATAACCGAGCAGGCTCCTTTCAAGGGCTGCCGCGGGAGCATTCCCCTCCTGTGCCAGCTTTCTTAAGGGGCTTGTGCATACGAGTACATGACTCGGTCCGTTCTTGCCGTCCATTATCTCAAACTCATATATCATTCCAAGGTTGTCATTTGACTCACAGTTGTCTATAACCGTAACTATCGGTCTGAAGCCCAGCCAGTTTAAGAGGCTTGCTCTGCTTCTCTCGATTATCTCATACCACTGCGGCGTGGAATAAGCCTCGCACTTAAACCCTGCAAGGGCGGGGTGCTCCTTATCGATAAGCGTTCCGAGGGTTCCGACGGGTATCTGTTTTCCCATGGACTCCGAGATGCTCTTAAACATCGGATAGTTCCAGAAATCGGTACAGTACGCACCGGCAAGACTCCTTTTCTCCGAAGGAGTAAGATAAAACAGGACGCTCTTTCCGGCATCCACCGCCGCATCCGTCTCCACGATATCCGTTGTTACCGCTACCTTTCCGGACTGCGTTACCTCAAAGCTTACCTCGCTTCCGTCGTCCTCCTCCACAGAAAATACATCTGTTTTGTTCTTAAGCCGCTCTATCCTGTCATAAGCCCAGAAGGTGTAATGATTCTCCGTTACGACCCCCTTGCTTGAATATACCTTGAGCTTTAATACATACTTTATTATTTCGCTGCTCTCCGGAAGCGGAATATCAAATGCTCCGATCTCAGTCAGTCCGTTTTCAGCTATCCTGTTTATCTCTCCGGTCTGTTCAAAAACGGACCTTCCCGTCGCGGTATTCAGAAGACTTATCTTAAGCTTTATATGCTCCGGAAGACGCTTTCTGTAGTACGCAAGCTTAACTTTTATCTTAAGAATATCACCATTGGTTAATACATGATCTCCGAATTCTCCGAGCACGACCGCACTGTTGCAGAACTCTCTCCACTTTTTCGGACTTATAAGACCTTTATTTTTCATAAGAGCATTTAAGGGTCCCACAAGAGCCGTTCCCTGTCCTGAATAATCCTGCAGGTCAAGGATCTGGTATCCCGCCATAAGACTGCTCCGAAGCGCCGCCTCAAGCTCATCCTTGTAGCAGGCGATGGCAAGGCTTCCCGAGGATTTAAAATACCCTTCGGCTCTCTTGCTGAGACTCATATCCTCAAGCCTCTCCTGAAAGACCTCAAGATTTCTCGCCTGACATACCCCTTTGTAATCCGTTATCTCCCTGAAATCAGGATATATAAAATACTGTCCAATCTCGTGGGAAACCACCGGTATTTCGGGAATCAGCTCCCCCTTTACCTCGTTTAGGCTAACTCTCTTTACACCGGTTCCGTACTGTATTTCAATGGTTCCGTCCCCGCTCTGGGCGGCCTTTGCAGACGCGGTATCGTATGATGGCCTTATCGCGTTATCATAATTCCAGTTGGTGCAGGGCTTACCCTTTTGTATCCTTCCGAGAGGTGCATCGCACTGCGCGTAGGAGCCTCTTATCTGGCGGTCTACGGTAAAGCGCACTCCGGAAAAGAAATCATCGTTCGGCTGGATATTTGGAACCCACTGGAAGTTATTCGAGCCCTGCGTATACATAATATCCGGGCGAAGCTCCTTATATCCGCCCTCAAGCCTGTTTAACGCCTCCGGACTTCCCCAGAGTTCATTTCCCATCGACATCATCACAAAGGAGGGGTGACCCGCAAATTCGCGGAGGATGTTAAAGCCCTCCTCCCTTAGAAACTCCTGCGCAGCCTTTACCTCCGGGTAATTCTCATCGCTTTCGTCCTGCCATGTCCCCCAGAAAGGGATCTCGGGCTGTAAATAAATCCCGAGAAGGTCCGCCGCCACGAAAGCCGCCTCGGGAGGCGTACAGGTGTGGAACCTCTCGTGGTTTATCCCCCAGTCCTTCGCGATCTTTAAATCCTTAAGCCACCCCGTTACATTCATCGGTGCGAAGCCTGATAAAGGAAAGAGCATTCCCTGATGTCTTCCCCTTAAAAAGGTTTTGTGTCCGTTTATTACAAATTTATCTCCCGCTCCCTTAAACTCCCGGAGACCAAACCAGATAAATCTTTCGGAAACCACTGCCCCGTTATTCATTCCGGAGAGCTTTATCCTGTATACATAGGGCTCTTCCTCGTCCCACTCTCTGGCATTCTCCCCCAGAGGGAATTCAATATCTATTATGTTTTTGCCCTTCTTTAGCTCCCGTTTTACCATGAGGGGCTTAGCAGCATTCTTCGTTATATCAAGCCATTCTTCAAGAAAGCTTAAATCCGTCCCTTCAGCCTGCTGTGTCGTTGCCCGCTCTTCCCAAGCTGAGCAGTCCGAATCCGTATCCAGAAAATTCTTCTTAAGGATGCACAGATCGGCTCCCAGTTCAAACTCAAACTCTCCGTCCTCAAAGCTTTCCACATAAGCCCTTACTGCTGCCTTTTTACCCGGGTAATCGCAAAAGCTTTCCGTCCTCCCGATATGAATTTCATCGCATATTTCAAGCGAGATCTCTCCTAATATTCCATTCCAGTTTGTCTGGGTGTCAGCCGATGTCATGTGACCGCCGCTGACGACATAATCTACATTTGAAACCATTACGGTTATCTCCGTGTCGGGCTTTTTGATAAATCTGGTAAGATCGTAGACATGCTTTGCGATAAAGCTGTCCTTCGAGCCCACAAGCTCCCCGTCCACCCAGACCGTGGATATCCTCGTCCGCTCAAGGGTAAGATAAAAATGCTTATCCTGCAGCTCCCCCGCGTCGTTAAAGGGAAGCAGGATATTTTTCCTGTACCATGCATATCCCTCAAACTTGTATACTTCCGTAAGAAAGTATGTCTCCCTCGCCCTGTTGGGCGTCCCCTTCTTCGCGTAAGCGGTAGAACCCGGGAGCCTTATGCTGTCGCTGAATTCTCTTTTTTCAAAATGCTCCCCGACTCCCTTTTTTTCACCATCAAGACAAAAGTCCCACTCGCCTGCAAGATCTATAATCGTATTCATTGATGTCTCCCGTGACATTACTGTTATCGTAAATGCTTATTGTATTTTTTCAGTGCTGTTTCTAAACCCACCAAACCAATCTATATTTTACCATACCGCAAACCAAATTACCATTTTTTACCCTATAGAATAGTTCGGAGTACTTTTTAGTTCGGAGTATTCTATAGAGCAAAAAAGGTGTATCCCGTTACGGGATACACCTTTTAAAATGTTTAAATTCAGCAGAGTGAGAAGCCCTTTGACCTTAAGCTGTTCTCCACTTCCTTCGCCTCCAGCGTATGAAGTATCATGATCGGACAACCCGACTCACGGTTGAAGGAAAGATAAAGGTAATTTACATTTATATTTGAATTGTCGATTGCCTCGAGCAGACGGTTAAGGTTTCCGACCTCATCCTTTATCTCTACTCCGATAACATCAACGAGCTTGCAGATAATTCCCGAAGCTGTCAAAACCTCACAGGCCTTTACCGGGTCGCTTACGACCATTCTTACTATTCCGTATTCGGCGGAATCGTTTGTAACAGACCCGAGGATGTTGATGTTTTCTTTTGCCAGTATGCTTGTTATCTCAAGCATTTTTCCCTTTGTATTTTCCGCGTATATTGAAACCTGTTTAAGCATCTTAAGTCTCCTTATGATTATGATAATGTCGGTTTCCGACTGCCTTGAAGCCACTTTTATTTCTTTTATTCCGTGCGCTCCGACATCATATTATAACAGAGTCCGGGGATTGTGGCTATAATTTTTTTCCCGCAGTGCCTTTATCTTTTTATATTTCCCCCTGTCTGCCTCTTTATTTATCTTTTACTCCGCTACTTTTAAATGCACGCTCTCTCCCCGCTTAAGGGTATATTCCCTTACATCGTTTCCGAGCCTTATCCTGCAGGCTCCGTCCCTATCGGCAGTAATCGCGCCCTCCGTCAGGCTGCCGTTTTTCCATTCAAGATCAACCGTAAAACCACCCTTTGCGCGAAGACCTTTAACGCTGCCGTCGCTCCACTTTTCGGGAAGAGCCGGGAGAAGCAATATCTCGCCGTTCGTACACTGCAAAAGCGCCTCCGCCATCGCCGCCGTGCCCCCGAAATTTCCGTCTATCTGGAATGGCGGATGATTGTCGAGCATATTCGGGTTTGTGGAATTTCCCAGCAGCTTTTTAAGATTATCATAGACATTTTCCCTGTCGTAAAGTCTCGCCCACATATTTGCGATCCATGCTCTGCTCCATCCGGTATGTCCTCCACCGTGGGACAATCTTCTGTTTAATGTTACTCTTGCGGCCTTTGCAAGCTCCGGAGTCTTTCCCGGCGTTATAAGCTCCGCCGGATACAGCGCAAAAAGCTGTGAGATATGCCGGTGTCCGATCTCAACCTCATCATAATCAACGGCCCATTCCTTTATCTGTCCGTATTTTCCGATCTCCGGCTTCGGGATTCTTCCGAGGATTTCCTTGAGCCCGTCTGCGAACTCCCGTTCCTTTTCCGCGTCAAAGCCCTCTTTATTTCCTTCGCAGCTCTCCTGTCCCTCCGGCTCATTCTTTATATCATAAACAGACTCCCCGTTTTCAGACAGGATTCCAACCGCCTTTATCACATCCTCAAAAAGCACCGTAATGATCTGGGAATCCATGGAGGGTCCCGCGCACATACATCCCTTTATTCCCTTGTCGGTCATATAGGTATTTTCCGGAGAGACCGACGGACAGGTAACAAGCCTGCCGTCCTTATCCTCCACCAGATACTCCGTGAAAAATTCCGCGGCTCCCTTGAGCAGATGGTACTTTTCTCTAAGGAAAGAGATATCCTGTGTATATTCATAGTGCTCAAACACATGCAGCGCAAGCCAGGCACCGCTCATGGGCCAAATGGTCGCGGGTATCCATTTATCCTGGGGCGCGGTATCTCCCCAGATATCGGTATTGTGATGGCATACAAAGCCCTTTTCTATGCCGTACATCTCCTTTGCCGTTACTTTTCCGTTTTCCGCAACTCTCTCGAGCAGGTCAAACAGCGGCTCATGAAACTCTGAAAGATTGCAGCTCTCCGCAGGCCAGTAATTCATTTCGGTGTTTATATTGACCGTAAATCTCCCTCCCCATGCCGGCCACATGTCCTTATTCCAGATGCCCTGAAGATTAAGCGGCTGCGTTCCCGGGCGGCTTCCGGAGATCATAAGATACCGTCCGAAATTAAAATACAGCTCCATCAGCTTGTTGTCGCCCTTATCCTGCGCATTCTCCCTGAGTCTTTCGATCCTTTTATCCGTGGGAAGCTCCCTCGCTCCGTTACTGTTATCGTTGAGCTTAAGCTCCACCCTGTCAAAGTACTTTTTGTAATCGGCTACATGATCCGCTTTTATTGCCGGGTACTCTTTTTCCATTACCCTTTTTGCGTCATCAAGCGCCTTTTTTTCATACGACCTGTCAGTCGGATCTACAGAATCCGGGTTCCGTAATCTGTCTCCCTTTTCGCAGAGACTGTTCTCGTAAAAGGAAGTCCTCACGGTTAGGGCTATCACCGCCTCATCAGCATTGGTTATCTGCAGCTTTCCGCCTACGGTTTTTATCTCTCCGCCCTTACATTTCCCCGTTAAAGCGGCAGCAAAAAATATTCCGTCCGCCGAACCTGTTCCGCCGTTATAAAGGATAATGTCCTTACCAACAGGTCTGTTGTCGTCATAATAATCATCCCGCCCGTCCAGCTCGGCGGTAAAGCTTAAAGATCCCTTTTTTTCTGCTTTTACATACACGATCAGGGCGTTATCCGGCGCGGAAACAAAGTACTCACGCCTTACGCCGCCATCCCCGGTTCGATAGTTTACGCCTGCGATTGCTTCGGAAACATCAAGGGTTCTCTCGTAGCCTTCAAATCCTTTCCCTGCTGCTTCCTCTTTTAAATCCTCCCCCTCAAATCTTCCGAAAGCTCCCTCCTTTGTCTCATAACCCTCTCCGGAATACTTAAATTTAAGATCCCCCAGAGGCATATAGTGACGGCAATTCGGCGTTACTCCCATAAGCTTTTCAAGGGATACTCTCTCCGCCTCGGCAGGATTCCCCTCAAAAAGGAGCCTTCTTACCTCCCCAATAGCTTCCCTCGCATCCGGATTTACGCGGTGGCGAAGTCCTCCGGACCATACGGAATCCTCGTTCAATCCAATAAGATCTTCTGTGACCCCGCCGTAAACCATTCCTCCGATGCGTCCGTTTCCCACAGGCAGAGCGCTGTTAAAGTCCTCCGCAGGCTTTGTATATCTAAGAACTGTCTCACTATGCATACATTTCTCCCTATACCGATAAATACATTGTTTGCGCGCATTTTTTATACGGCGATTTTTTTCCTTTTACTTCGTCCACTTCGAGAAATCGATTCCGTCTATCGGAAGCCCGTCCCCATCAAGGTCGGCGATGGGCTCTCCGTTTTTCGGGCTGTCAAGATAGCCCATTATCACGGGATACATCTTCTCATATCCGTCAAATCTTATTGCCCTCATCCCAAGCTCCCTTGCGGCATTTACATTGTTCTGCGAATCATCCGTAAACAGGCATTCCTCTGGCTTTAATCCGTACCTGTCCATAAGGCACTCATAAATTGCGGGGCTGGGCTTTATTATCTTTTCCTGGTAGGAGAAAACTCCCCCGTCCATGTAATCGATAAACTCCAGCGCGTCGGGATTAGCCTTTACCGCATATTCAAAGTAATTCGAAAGATAATACACATTGTAACCCTTCGACTTAAGCTCCTTTACCCATCTTGCCGCGTAGTCCTTCTTTGCAAGGAGCTTTCCCATGTTTTTAATGGCTATGTCGAACTGGTCTCCGTACTCTCCGGCGGCCTCCCGGAGCTTTGCAAAGACCTCCTTCTCCGATATCACATTTCTGTCCAGCTCCGTCCACCAGCCGCTCTGCCATGCAGCCTCCGAAACCTTCTGCTTGACCGCCTCATCCTCAAAAAGCTCATCCATATAATCCTTCCAGTCAAATCCGATGAGCACTCTTCCTATATCAAAAATAACATTCTTTATCATAACAATTTCAACCTTTGCATACTGCGTACTGTTTTGACAGTGACCACAGATATTTTATTCTATGTGGCGTATTATTTCAAGATAAGAAACTTATCGCGATAAAGTATAGATTAATCCGCAAATACAGATACAAATGCCTTCCTCTTTTATTTTTTCCCCATGTATCTTATAATACACTTATGGATTTAAATGAATTGCTTATGAAGGCTATGAGAGCCTTAAATTTCATATCAGGCAGCTCCACCGATGAGGCGGAGCTGAAAAAGCACCGGGAATCCGTGGAGAAAATGAGCCGGATCGCTGTTCCGAGAAAGGATGTGGACATCGATCATTTCATGGTCGGGGACATTTCCTGTGAAGCCATAAAAAGTCTTCCGAATTTTAATCCCCACTATGCCATCCTCTATATTCACGGAGGCGGATATATGAGCGGCGGTCTTGATTACGCAAGGATCCTCGGCGTAAAGCTCGCCGCGGCCACAGGCTTTACGACGGTAACCTTTGCCTACCGTTTATCCCCTGAATATGCCTACCCTGCGGCTATCGAGGACGGGCTGGCAGTCTGGAGACATTTAACCGGCGGTGCGATCATCCCAAGCCACCTTTTCATTGCAGGGGACTCGGCAGGCGGCAATCTTGCTCTGTGCCTTACACAGCGCCTTATTTCAGAGGGGCTCTCCGGGCCAAGAGAGCTTTTACTCTTCAGCCCCTGGACAGATATGACCTGCAGCTCCGAGACCTATAAGACCAACGGGAGCATAGATCCTGTCCTGACCGGCGAATTTGTAGAGGAAGCCGCAAGGGTGTATATCTCCGGCGTGGGAGAGCCCGGTGATCCGAGGTTCAGCCCCCTTTTCGGAAGCTTTGAGAATTTCCCTCCGGCTTACATAATGGTCGGGAAAAACGAAATACTCTTTGATGATTCGAGACGCCTCCGGGACAGGATAATCGAAAGCGGCGGCAGCGCGATCCTTGATGTTGAAGAAAAGGGCTGGCATGTTTACCAGCAGCTGCCCGTGCCCATCGCTTCCCAGGCCATGAAAAGACTGTCAGCCCATGTAAGTGAAAATATCGGATAAATATCCAAACAGCGCAGCATCCGCTGCCTTCAGGAGACCAAAATGAGTTCCAACTGGTATAAGCTTGATAATGTTGCAAAGGTCTTTCTTGCAACTGTAAATAAAAGAGACACAAGAGCACTCAGAGTGAGCTGCACTCTGAAAGAAAAGATCGATCCCGAGCTTTTGCAAAAAGCGCTTCTCTCCGCGATTCAGGACAGACCACAGGTTCAGGTAAGAATAAGGAGGGGTATCTTCTGGCATTATCTCGAGGATACGGATATCCTTCCCGAGGTAACAGAGGAGCACGACAGAGTATGTCCTTTGCTTTATGTTCACGCAAAGACCATGCTCCACTACCAGGTTACCTACTTCGGAAACAGGATAAATCTCGACATTTTCCACGCACTTTGTGATGGAGTCGGAGCGCTTGAGTTTTTAAACATAATCGTTCTCGATTACTTCAAGCTCCGCTATCCCGGCAGTTTTACCGATATCGCGATCCACTCGGGGGCTTCCTCGGAGGACCTCAGCCAGGACAGCTACAGACAGTTTTTCCAGAATATGGATCTTTCACTCTCCGGACGGCAGCCGAAGCAGGTTTCCTACCATCCCGGCGGATTAAAGCTAAGCTATAACCAGCTCCAGTTTTTTGAAATCCACATGCCCACGGAGCAGATTCTTCCCAGGGCAAAAGAGATCGGCGTATCCCTTACCAGTTATCTCGGGGCAGCCTGGATGCTTGCGATTCACGACCAGATTCCGCCGAGAAAGCGAAAGCTCCCCATAACGATCTCTCTCCCCGTAAACCTGCGAAACTATTATCCCTCCCACACGACGAGGAATTTCTTTAACAATGTGAATGTCTCCCATCTTTTTGATTCGGAGATATCGCATGAGGAGCTTGCAAAAGAATTCGATGTCTCCTTTAAGGAAAAGCTTTTGCCGGAAAGTATAAAAAACCAGATGGACAGCTTCGAGACAATGGAGTTTTTTGCCCCCGTCCGTGCCGTTCCTCTTTTTATAAAGCAGCCCGTGGTCTGGTTCTTCTCAAAAAAATCCGACCGAAGGGCAACTATGGTCTTTTCTAATCTCGGTAAGATGGAGCCCCCCGGAGAGATGGCTGAAAAGATAGCGAATTACAGCGGTTTTTGCAGTGCAAACAAGCTGTTTTCAACTATGTTCAGCTATAACGGTGATCTTACTCTCGGTGTCTCATCCCCCTATATGAATACCGGAGTTATAAAGAATTTTGTAAGAAATCTTTCCGCTTTGGGAATTGACATCAGAGTCTATGCTACGGAGGTTATCCGCTGATGAAAAAATGTCTGTATTGCAAAATAGAAGTCGGTGGGGATCTTGAGAGATGTCCTCTGTGCCAGAGCAAGCTGGTGGGAGAACCCGGGGAGGCATATTTCCCCAAGCCCACAGGTCAGCAAAGGCGCTCAAAATTCTACAAGGCACAGCTCTTTGCCGTGTGGGTCGTTATGATAGCCGGGCTCTCAGCGGATTTCCTGTTTAAGGTAAAGATACCGCGTTTCGAGAATGTTCACTGGAGCCTTCTTCTCGCCATGTGGCTGTTTGTGCTGGAGTTTGGCATAATGCGGCAGTTTAAGCCGGGAACAGGGTCCGCAAGGAAAGTAACATCGGTGTTTTTTACAACACTGGTTTTATTTGTCATAACTTCCTACTTTTTTAATTTCTGGCGTTTTACCCTTGCCTGGATAGTCCCCATATCACTAATAGGAGATATCATAACCAATTTTGTCCTTGCCATGATAGACAAAAAGGGAAATACCATGTCCTATCTTTTGATAAATCTTCTTGTGGCGATCATACCCTATATTATCCTTTTCTTTGTCGGAAAGGAGACTCCGATCCCCTGGATCGCCTGTATGATCCTAAGTGTCATTCTCTTTATCGGTGCAGTCATTTTTAAAGGACACACCGTCCTTAACGAAATACAGAGGCGGTTCAATGTATGAACCGCCTCTGTTTTGATATTTCTTTATTGAGTTCCGGATCAGCGGTTCGAGGGAACCGTTGATGTTATGACTTCCATCTTCCCTGTAAGCGACACCTTCGCAAATCCCGCGGGAAGTATAAGATGATCTCCCTTTCTGACGGCATATCCGTTAAGCTCTCCCTCGCCCTCAAGCACGCTTACATTTAAGAAAGGTGCTTTATTTTCAAAGCTAAGCTCTCCGTCCACGCTGACCTTCGATACCGTGTAATACCTGCAGGAATACATCTCCGTAACCGTATTTACCGGTGTGTCCGCAAAGCTCTTTACACTGTCCGACGCGGGCTTTGCAGGAACCGTTATAACATCTATACTCTGCTCTATATGGAGCTGACGGGGCTTTCCGTTCTGCAATCTGTCATAATCATAAACCCGGTATGTCACATCGCTGTTCTGCTGCGTCTCAAGGAGCATTATCCCGCCCTTTATCGCGTGTACGGTTCCCGGGTCGATCTGTATGAAATCTCCCTTTCTGACGGGCACTTCCCTAATAAAATCCTTCCATCTTCCGCCGCGGATCATATCCTCAAGGTCGGATTTATCCCCGGCATTATGTCCCACTACAAGCGTTCCGTCCTCCGGGCAATCAAGCACATACCAGCATTCTGTCTTTCCAAAGGAGCCGTTCTCATGCTCCTTAGCGTATTCATCATCGGGATGGACCTGTATCGAAAGGTCGGCTTTAGCATCTATTATCTTCGTAAGGAGCGGGAATCTGTCGTAGTAAGCCGAGCCGCACTCTCCCTCATTTCCCTTTGAAGCGCTTTCCGCAGCTTTGCACTTATCCGAAAGGAAGCCAAAAAGCTCGGGATGCGTATTCCAGAGAGTGCTCAGCCTTTCACCCGCAAAGGCGCCGCTCTTTACCACGCCCTCCCCGTTAGGATGTGCCGATATTCCCCAGCACTCCCCGATATCATCTCCCTGCTCGTCGTACCCGTACTCATCCCGGAGTCTCGTTCCACCCCAGATGGTGTGCGCAAATGCCGGCTTAAGGAAAAGCGGCTCGGGGTTTCCGGAAGCTATTACGCTTACAAGATAGAAGGGAAGCTTATCCTCCGGATGGGTTTCCGTTAGCTCTATCTCCACGATATGCTCTCCGCCCTCTCCATGATCCAAAAGGGTATCAAGGCAGAGCTTATCCCCCCATGTCTCATCGAAATTTGCATCGAGAACCGCCTTAACCTCTCCGTCAACGCGGGCAACAGCCACAGGCGCGGGAAGCTGTATAGTCCGTCTGTACTGGACTCCTATACAGGTTCCGCTTACCTTAAACGCGATCTTTGCCCCTTTTTCGGCAGCAGTCCATCCGTTCCTGAAAATATCCGTTATATGCGGCTGGGGCGTTTCATCCGCAGACCATCCCTCACAGGATACAATGTCAGCGTTTTTATTGCGATATCTTACGGAATCCTCGTATGCATTAGCTGTAAGGGGAGCCGGAAGCTTTCCGCTCTTTTCATCCGGATCCTTGAGCCCGCTCTCCTTTATCTTCTCAAGACCATAAGTTATAACGCTCGCAACCATTTCATGTCCCTTATCGTTAGGGTGAAGATCATCAGGCGTAATGTCACGGTTCTCGACCTCTCCGGAGAGAAGAAGTGGATAGATCGTGCTCTGCATCGAAAACGCAGGGATATTATAATGCCTTGCTATTTTTGAATGCATAAGCTCAGCGCTTGAGCCGTTGTCATAGCAGACATTGTAGAAGGTATAAACCGCCGGTTCGTTTTCCGCCGAGAGGAGTTTTCTTACAACGCCCTCATAGGTTTCCATATAGTGCAAAGTACTCATATCATTAACGGCATACTCTACGCTTATAACATCCGGCTTGTATGCAAGGACATCTTCCGCAGCCCTCGCGCATCCGAACTGTGAATCCGTGGCTCCTATCCCGGCATTTATAAATGTGAGCTTTGCCTTGGGGAAAGTTTTCTCCCACCATGCAAAAACCCTTGCCGCATAACACAGTGAAGGTTCGGAAGCAAGGGAACCCTGTGTTATAGACCCGCCAAGAAAGGCGATGGTAAGCGCCTCGCCCCTCTCCGCACGCTCAAAGGCTTTCTTAAGCCTTGAGGTGTCGCCTGTATTCTTTATACCCGCATCAAAGTTGATAGACATATTTGTGATTCTCCTTGTCTTACTCATAATGTAAACTACAATTTAATTCATAATACTGCGTATAAATTCCGTCATCTCCGCAGCCATTTCGTTATGCTCAGGAATCCTTGGATGTCCTGGAGTTGCAGCTCCGTTTCTCTTATAGACATAGTGGAATACTGCCGGCTTTTTTCCGGCGTCCTCCGCGTTTACCTTACTTACAACTTCATCTATCGCCTTATCCCACGCCGGATCATGCATTAAAAGTGTAGTTGCACAGACTATTTTTACGGAAGGGTACAGATTTTGCAGACGGCGGATAAACTTTTCATACCCGGCTCTCCATCCTTCAGCCTTCTCCCCCATGTAATCATTTTTCATAAAATCCTCGGGGTTGGCATCGTTTTGTCCGAATGCAAGGATAATAACATCCGGCTTCCAGGCGTTAAGATCCCATTCGTTCATTCCAAGGGGCGGATTGTATTTAAGCTTATCAAAGCTCGATTCCACACCGCGAAGATCCGGCATATTAAACCAGCCGGTCCCGTTGAGAAGCGATATCCCTCCCTGGGAAGTATCATGCAGCTCCATATCAAGATTTCTTGCCACCTGCCATGAATATGAATACCAGCTGTTTGAGAAAACTCCCTCATTGTTTTCCGGATCCGGCTTCCCTACGCAGTCAATTGCCTCGCAGACCTCACCGCAGGATACGCTGTCTCCGATAACCTCAAGTTTTTTTACCGGAAGCGGCGCCGGAGCCTTAACCTCCGCTCCCTCCTCCAGCTCAAGTCCGACAAACGAAACATAATGCTGTCCGCCATCCATGCGCTTGAAGATCATAAGCTCATGGTAACCATCGGTTATATTTTTGAAATATCCATCCTCCGGAAAATCTTTGCCGTTATCTGTCTTTATCGCATTAGAAATGTCATACTCGTGAATATCTCTGTCATCTGACAGCTCAATCTTTCCCTGTACTCCGTCAAGGAAAATCCCAACCGAATCCCTCGCCCACTGCTTCTCATTTTTGAGAATCATCCTGCAGGTTTTACCGCTGAAAATTATCTTAACGAAGCTTGCGGCATACACAAGAACCGGCGTCTCCGGATCCGTGAAATCTATTCTTCCGCTGTATTGAAATGAAGGATTGTTGGGTTTTATGAACATATGCTTTCTCTCTTTGATTTTATTTTTTTATAAATGGACTTCAGGAGTTCTTCAGCAGCTCAAGATTCTTGCGTATGAGCTCGCATCTTTGCCGTACGCAGTCTACGCTTCTTCCGGGATCGGAAGGGGTATTAAAGACATAATCCACCAGCTTTTCTATAGTGGTAGTTGCCACATGAAGTCTTGTATCCGAAGCCGCATAATAGATAAACACTTCGTTCTTCTCGTTCACGATCGCGCCGTTGGTAAAGACAACATTGGATACATCTCCGACTCTCTCCCAGTCCCTCGGTCCGATAAGCATACCTGAGGGCTCTGCGATAACCTTTGAAGGATCCTTTAAGTCGGTTGCAAACGCATAGATAACATAGCGAAGTCCGGCTGCCGTATTTCTAACACCGTGCGCGATATGTATCCAGCCTTTTTCCGTCTTTATCGGAACCGCGCCTGCGCCATTCTTAGCCTCGGTGATTGTATGATATTTCCTTAGCGATGTCATCTTTTCCTCGTCGATAACCGCATGCTCAATATCTTCGCAGAGTCCGAAGCCTACTCCTCCGCCGCTTCCGGTCTCGATAAAATCATCCATCGGACGGGTATAGAATGCATATTTTCCATCGACAAATTCGGGGTGAAGAACGACATTTCTCTGCTGTGGAGATCTTAAGGTCTTAAGATTATCAAGTCTTTCCCATGTTTTAAGATCTCTGGTGCGCACAATGCCTGCTGCCGCGGTAGCCGCTGAAAGGTCATTTACGGATGTATCCTTGCTCTCGGAACAGAACACCCCGTATATATAACCGTCCTCATGCTGTGTAATACGCATATCATAAACATTGGTCTCATCCTTGCAGGTATCCGGAAGCTCTATCGGGTAATCCCAGAACTTAAATCCGTCCACGCCGTTATCCGACTCGGCAACCGCGAAAAATGACTTACGATCGTTTCCTTCCACCCGGGCAACAAGGTAGTATTTTCCGTTAAGATAGATCGCTCCGGAATTAAAGGTCGCATTTACTCCGAGGCGCTCCATGAAAAACGGATTTGTCTCCTTGCAGATATCATATTTCCATGTCACGGGGATCATCTCCCTCGTAAGCACCGGATATTCGTAGCGGTCATAAATACCGTTGTAAAATGAAGTCTTTTTGTTCTTTCTTGATGTAAGCTCATCGACCTCTTTCTGAAGCTCGTAATATTTCTCGTGTATCATATTCTATTATTCTCCCTTGTTTTCAAACTATTCCGGACAGGCATATCAGCAAACCACTTTTATATATAAATACCTGCCGCTCTCTTTATCACTTCCATGCACATCCTGCCGTTATGGTAAGGACACTTCCACGGCTCCACTATAGGCTTGCTCTCATCCGGTTTACCTTTTTTATCCACAAGCGCAAACCACTCGCTTCCTTTTCGCTTATCAATAACGAAATCTTTTATGAATTCCCACTCCGACACAGCCGCCTCAAAGTATTCCTTGTGGGACTTGTCTGCAAGGTATCCGTTTAAAAATCCGAGTACGCTTTCAGCCTGCACCCACCAGACTCTGCCCTCATTTACAACACCCCTCTCACACTCGTTTGCAAGGGAATGTCCGTCGAAGGCAACCTTATAGACATTAGCTGTGAAATCCTTCGTGATGGGATACATCTTATCCTCATACTCTTTGCTTCCAAGAATCTTAACGCCCCTGTCCATAAGCCACGCGGTCTCAATGTCATGTCCGTAGGAGTACAGATCTATAAGCGTATTGTAATCCGCGTCAAAGAATACCTCCTGACGGTGAAGCGCCGGATTGTACATTTTCTCCGCAAAGGTATCCATTATCCAGCGAAGTCTCTCCCCGACACGGGCATCCCCTGTAACGCGGAAGTACTCGCTGTAAGCCTCAAAAACATGCAAAAGCGTGTTCATTGTCCTGTCTGCCATAACGCCGTTCTCGGAGAGCTTCTCGTTTGATTCGGGCTCAAAGGTTATCGTCCTTGCTTCAAGGTAACCTCCCTCATCGGCACATTTTGTCTCAATAATATCGATGAGCTCCCTTGCAAGCTTTATCGCGCTCTCATCACCGGTGACATCGAAGTAGGATGAAAGAGCGTAAATACAAAATGCCTGGTTGTATGTATGCTTTGTTGTATCATCCGGTGTTCCGTCGTATTTAAGCGACCAGAAAATGCCTCCGTTTTCCCTGTCAATGCATTTGTCAAAAAGGAATCTGAAAGCGTGCCCGGCCTCGGACAGAACATCGCTGTATTTGTATCCGTATTTTTCAAAATCACCATCGGTTAGCAGTCCGTTTTTGTACAAAAGACATACATTGCTGAAAAACCATGTGATCCTGCTGTTAAGTATGCAGCCCTTCGGAGCCTTTTTGTTGAGCTCAAGGTCATAGCTCAGCCACCCGTAGTAGCCGCCAAATTCATCATCACGCAGCCCCCTCCAGAAAGGAATTATATCCTTTAAAAGGTGCTCCTTCATTTCTTCAGACATCTGTTTTAGATCCATACTCTTACCTTTGATATTTCCCTTTCTATTTCCAATTTTTCAATAGGTTCTGTAAAAGACGCACTCTGTAAGTATCCTGTTAATTATCTGTTTCATCTTTAAAACCTTCTAAAGAGTCTCTATATTCCTCTGCGCTGAAAATCTTGCTGCCCTCGGGAGCCCTTCCGGCAGTCTCCTGCATAAGAACCTCCAAAAGCTCCGGGAATTCCCATTCGGTCTTCCATCTGTTAAGCAATCCGAAATTCTCACCCTTTGTGTTGAAATAATTGTTGTCCCACCATATACAGGGCACTCCCACCCCACAGGCGCTGTCTATATAGTACTTTGCCCACTCGAGACGATTGTCGGATTTTGCCAAAGCCTCGGCCTCTCCATCCTCATTCTCTGCGGTGCCTGCACTCTGTTCACCATTTTCGTCCTTACTGCTGTCATCGCTTTCACCGACCGACAGATTACGGTTTACCGCTCCGAACTCTCCCAGCACCACAGGAATACCTTTATCGACAAAATTGGTCTTAAGATCCTTCATGAGTCTGTCGATATCAGCGGTATCGTTATCCCATGTGAGCTTAGGCTTATTATTGATATCCAGAGCAAAGTGGTAAGGGATATAGGCATGAACCGAAGCGATTATCCGATTGTCTCCGGGGATACCCTCCCAGCCCTCGATGGCTTCTGTCTCCGAGCTTGCCGCGTATGTCGGGATCATCAGAATACGGTACGGATTCGACCCTCCGCTGTTTCTTATGGTCTCCACAAAGGCTGCGTTTGTCGCATTCACAACCTCGCGCCCCTCCGCATCTCCTCCGGTCCATTCAAGCTCAGTTCCCACCTTTCTGGGTTCATTCTGGCCCTCAAAAATAAGATGCTCGTCGTAATCCTTAAACTCCTCCGCGATCTGAGCCCAGAGTTTTTTCATTATTCTTATTGCCGAGTCCTTATTGTCGTAATAAGGGTAGTTCCAGTTTTCATGATGGGCGTCAATGATCACATATACGCCCTGTGAATATGCGTAATCAACCACCGTATGGACTCTCTGCATCCATGCAGGGTCGATATTGTAGTCCTCATCAAAATGTCCCGTCCAGGAGACGGGTATTCTTATGACATTGAATCCCGCTGCCACTACAGCGGCCATGGTCTCCTGCTTTGTGACCGGATTGCCCCATGCTTTCTCAAAACTTTCGGGCTTTTCACTTATGTCAAGCTTATCATTTCTCGCGTCAAGAGAGTTGCCAAGGCTCCAGCCGAGTCTCATCCTGTCTGCGACATCCATGGCGGTTATGCTCTCCATCTGCTTATTGATATTCTCCGTCATCTCATATACTCTCCATGGTTCTTCCCGAAGGATCTGTTCCTCTATCTCCGGTATCTGGTTGTCCGGCTCATAATACTGCGAAATCTCCTCTCCACGGGCGCAGCCGGTAAAGACTGCGCCGATGAACAGAAGTATGCACATTGTCATCACAATGTATCTTTTCATTTTGTTCCTTTCCCGGTATGACCGGGCAGCGTTAAAACTGTTTTAGCACTTTCCGAGATCGGTGTCGTTGAAATCGGTATTGCTGTGGTCCTTAATGTACTGAACGATCTCGTCGAAGTAGCAGAATGCGATTCCTACATAGCTGTCTGCGCATCCGTAGTAAAGCGCGATCTTTCCGCTCTCGGGATCGTGAACCGTAGCACAGGGGAAGCAGACATTGGGAACAAAGCCTCTCTCCTCGTACCACTCTTCGGGGGTAAGAAGGAAGTTCTCGCATCTGTAAAGAACCTTTGAGGGCTCGTCAAGGTCAAGGATCGCTCCGCCGATGGAATATACATATCCGTTGCAGGTTCCGCTTACGCCGTGATAGAATACAAGCCATCCCTCACTGGTCTCGATGGGAGCTGCGCCTCCGCCGATCTTAAGAGACTCCCACCAGAATCCGTTGCGTCCCATAACATGACGATGATGTCCCCAGTACTCAAGGTCAGGGCTCTCGGAAATGAAGATATCTCCGAAGGGAGTATGTCCGGAATCCGAAGGACGGCTGAGCATCTTGTACATACCGTTTATCTTTCTCGGGAAGAGAACCGCGTTTCTGTTGAAGGGAATGAAAGGACACTCCATACGGGTCCAGGTTTTGAAATCGGTGGTCTTTGCCATTCCGATGGACGCTCCGTAGAAATCCTGACACCAGATCGCATAGTAGGTATCCTCAACCTTTACAAGACGGGGATCGTATGCGTACTTGGGCATAAAGTCGTTTCCGTTCTCATCCTTGAACTGGATCTTGTCCTTATCGAAATCCCAGTGGATACCATCCTTACTTCTTCCGAAGTAGATGAATGAAATTCCGTTGGTCTGCTCACCGCGGAAAACTCCCACAAATGCGCCCTCATAGGGAACAACTGCGCTGTTAAAAATACGGGCTACTCCCTCGATGGGGTTTCTGTTAATGATGGGGTTTTCGGTATAACGCCAGATAGGTGCGCCTACGATGGGCTTTTCCGGCTTATCCTGCCAGGGAACATTTGGTACTGCGGGTGCGATCATCTTGATTTCGCTCATTTTGTTTCTCCTTTAATGAATCAGTTAAAAAGTTATTTGGTTTCTTTATCCGAAAGCCGTTCCGCTTTCTATTTCTTATGCACTTAATATAGCCTTAATCAGCTAAATAAACAATTGTAATATTGCTTAAATATTTTAAAATATTTTAGTTGTTTTTACTTAAATTTAGCTTATTAAATAGATTAATTTTAGCTAATGCCGTTTTTTCCTTACACTGTCTCTTACTACGATCTTTCCCTCAATGACATGGGTTCCCTTGTGGTAACGCTCCCCTCCCACCTTCTTTATAAGGGTGCTGACCGCCTGCCTTGCCATCTCCGGGACATCAACCGCGTAGGTGGTCAGTTTGACATCACACATTCCGGTGTAAATATGGTCGTCGTAACCCGCCACCGATATATCCTCCGGCACACGGTATCCTTCCTTTTGAAGCTTCTTTATAAGTATAGCCGCGGTAAGATCACAGTTACAGAAAAAAGCGCTCGGCATATCCTTTGGGAGCTTAAGGCTCCCTCCTTCCCCGATGGCTCCGTTTTCATCCTCCCTGTCATCGATTATCCAGTCCTCCCGAAGTTCAAGCCCATTCTCTATAAGCGACTTCAGATACCCGAGATAGCGGTCGGTTATCGAGCCGGTTGCTCCGACAGTACCCACATAAGCTATCCTCGTATGCCCGTTATCTATAAGATAATTTGTCATACGGTAAGCACCGTAAAAGCTGTCAGAGATCACACCGTCGGATTTTTGCTTTTTATCGTTGAAATCCATAAAGACCACTGGTGCGTCCGCCTCTTTAAGAAGCTTACCGAGATATCTCTCCCCAAGGGCACCGATGACGATTATCCCGTCGGCTTTTCCTTCTGTAAGCAGCTTTGGGAGCATAAGACGCTCTTCCATTTTTGTATTAATAACCTCAAGCATCGAAAAACAGCCTCTTTCAACTGCGTTTTCAGCCACCTGCCGGTACATCTTCCAATAAAACGAATCCTCCCCGAGATAACCCTCCCGGACCAGAACGCCTATATTGTAGCTGACCGTTTTTTCCCTCTGTCTTGCCACCGAGGGCTGCACATAACCAAGCTCGTCGGCGTAGGAGACGATCCGCTCACGCATCTCCTCACTGACACCCTTTTGTCCGGAGAGGGCTTTTGATACCGTCACGACGCTGACTCCGAATTTCTCCGCAATATCAGCGAGTTTTACTGTTTTTGCCATCACTTAACCTCTTGCAGTTCATATTGAATAAACGGTTCTGTTCATACTTCCCTGAGATATATGAGGCAGGATACAAAATCTCCCCAGGGATTCTGCATAAGTATCCCGGCCTTCATGATCGTATCTCCCGAAAGAACTTCCCTCTTTTCCCCAGAGCCTTCTCCCGCTCCGTGGATAAAGCTTATGCTGTAATTCTTCCCGGAATCAAGCCCCTTAAGGCGGATAAGGCGGCTGTGGCAGTTCGGTCTGTTAAAGACCTGCACAAATGTAAAGAGCGCCTCCTTCTTGTCCTTGCCCACCACACCGTAGCAATCAAAGAAGTGATTTTCCCTGAATGATGCAACGCGGTAATAATCGCCCTCCCTTACAAGGCGGTTGTATTTGTGATAGGTGGCAGTCTGCTCCGGGATCATGGCTCTGTCATTTTCCGGAATCTTTGTTATGTCAAGCTCGTATCCAAAGGTTCCCGCGAGAGCCACATGACCTCTTGTAACAAAGGGCGTTACCCTTCCTACCGTATGGTTCGGGCAGTCGGATACATGGGCTCCCATGGATGAGAGAGGATATACAAGTGAAGTCCCCTCCTGTATTCCGAGCCTTTCTATGGCATCTGTATCGTCCGAGCACCAGATCTGGGGGCTGAAATAGAGCATTCCGGGGTCAAATCTCGCTCCCCCGCCGGAGCAGTTTTCAAGAAGAAGGTTCGGGAATTCCCTGACAAGCCTCTCCTGCAGCTCATAGACCGCAAGGGTGAATCTGTGGCTCAGCTCTCCCTGATTCTCCCTGCCGAGGTACACGCTTCCAATGTCCGTTATCTGGCGGTTCATATCCCACTTAAGGTATTCTATGTTGGCGCTGCCAAGAACCGTCTTTATGCTGTTCCATGTATGTTCAAGCACTTCCGGCCTCGTAAGGTCAAGTACATACTGGTTTCTCGATCTGGTCGCCACCCTTCCCGGAATCTGTATCGCCCAGTCGGGATGAGCGCGGTAAAGCTCCGAATCCGGGGAGATCATCTCCGGCTCCATCCAGATACCGAATTTAAGTCCGATTTTGTTTACCTCGTCCACGAGGTATTTAAGTCCCCCCGGAAGCTTCTCCTCGTTTACATTCCAGTCGCCGAGGGATGTGTTATCATCGTTTCTTACACCGAACCAGCCGTCATCCATAACCAGCATCTCAATGCCGGACTTCTTCGCCTCCCTTGCGATGGAGAGGAGCTTTTCCGTGTTGAAATCAAAATATGTCGCTTCCCAGTTGTTGATAAGGATCGGTCTTTCCTTATCCTTGTAGGGGCTGCGGATAAGGTGCTCCCTGTACAGATCGTGATATGTCCGGCTCATCCTTCCGAGACCTTCGCCCGAATAAACCATAACGACCTCGGGAGTCTGAAAGCTCTCGCCCGCTTTAAGCTCCCACTTAAAGCCTCCGGGGTTGATTCCCATCATTGCCCTTACGGAGTCAAACTGGCTCTTTTCGACCTGTGCGAGAAAATTTCCGGAATATACGAAGCTGAAGCCGTAAACCTTGCCGTAGTCCTGAGTCGTCCCCTTCTGTACAAGGGCCATAAAAGGATGCTCCTGGTGGGAGGATTCCCCCTTTACGGAGCCCACACTCGTCTTTCCGTAACCTATGGGGCGGATGTCGATCTGCCTCTCCCTCGCCCATGAGCCGTGAAGCGTAAGAAGCTCATAGTCCTCACTGTCCATATCGATTGAAGCGGACAGTGCTTTAGTTATGTAAACCGTCTCCTTGGAGTCGTTTATCAACTCTGCGCTCCTCACAATTGCATCATTATCATCAAAAACAGAATATCTGAGGATTGCTTTTACACCGAGAACCTTGTCGGAAGCGTAAATCTCGAGAGTCTTTGCGGCGCCTGTGGTCTTTTCCCTGTTCTCTCCGCCCTTGCCTTCTCCGGAATTTAAGGGCGCTCCCGTTCCCTTTTCAAAGGTCTGCGGCAGTCCCTTAAGGTGCGGCTTTCCGTCCACTATCTTATAATCGTCAAAGGTTAGATTTATCGCTCTGTGTCCGTCCGCGTCTATTATCTCTACCGCTCCGTCACGATAATCCCCCAGCCCGTTTCCGGGATACTCACAGGGAAAGGAATCCATAAAGGATCCCCTGTCGCGGTTATTTTTCGACGGGACAAAGGGATTCTCTTCCGTCCTCAAAAGATACCCGGGAGCCTCCTCTATCCTGTCTCCGTAATAGGCGTGTCCGATGAAACCCTCCTCATCCGCTACAGCGATTACATACGAGGTGTTTTCGGTGTCGATCTTAAATACCTTATCTTTACAAGTGATGTTCATGGGGATCTGATCTCCTTTGTTTAAATCACGCGGTCATGCACAGCCGGTTTTCCGTTTTTTAGGCTGATCGCGATATTTTTAGTTTCTCTTACTCCCAAATATACTCCATACCCCCGGATAATTATATTTGTATAATCAACAATTTTTAACTAAATTTTTGTATTCTTTAGCTAAATTTAATCGACATATAAGTATTTTCGCAAAATCTGACGGTATTTGTTTATATTATTTTTATTTGTTTTATTGGGATTATCATATATAATATGATACAAGGGTCGAGGAAAAAGCGAAGTAATTAAAAGTAATTAACAGACCAAAGCGTTTTACCAGCCCATGTCGGCTTCAGGAGGAATATATCAATGGAACAGATAACCCGCGAGCTCCTTTACGGGGAGAGAGCGCTTTTTAATTCAAATAATCTGCATATAACTGAATGTGTTTTTGATAACGGTGAAAGTCCCTTAAAGGAAAGCTCGGATATAGAGCTTGACGAGTGCCTTTTCAGGTGGAAATACCCCTTATGGTACTGCAACAACATAAAGGTGCAGCGCTGCACCTGGTTTGATATGGCGAGAGCCGGTGTGTGGTATACGAAAAATATAGAGGTAAAGGATTCCGTTGTACAGGCTCCCAAGAATTTCAGGCGCTGCGATAACCTCTCACTGGAGAATGTGGCATTTACCCATGCTCTGGAGACCCTCTGGTCTTGCAGTAATGTCAAGCTTAAGGATGTTACCGTTAAAGGCGATTATTTTGCGATGAACTGCAGCGATATGGAAGTGGATAATCTTACTCTCGACGGCAATTACAGCTTTGACGGGGTAAAGAATGCGGTTATAAGAAATTCCCATCTCATAACAAAGGATGCTTTCTGGAACACCGAGAATGTAACTGTTTACGACTCCTTTATCACCGGAGAATACCTCGGCTGGAACGCAAAGAATCTTACTCTTGTAAATTGTGTTATAGAGAGCCTACAGGGAATGTGCTATGTCGATAACCTTGTTATGAAGGACTGCAAGCTTTTCAACACAAATCTTGCATTTGAGTACTCCACTGTGGACGCGGATGTAAGCGGCGATATTATAAGCGTGCTAAATCCAAAGAGCGGTGTAATAAAGGCTGAGCACATAAAAGAACTCATTATCGAGAAGGACAAGATCGATCCGGGCGCAACAAAGATCATCTGCAGCTCCATCGACAAGCACTCCGATCATCCGGTATATGACTAAAGCTCTGCCAGGAGGTCTGTAATTTTCTCCCCTTAATGTTTATTAACAGCTGTTACAGTTTCTCAGCCCCGGCTTTTGTCTGGGCTGATTTTTAAAGGAGTATAAATAATGTCCGTATCATTTGATTTTGACAAACTTACCGAGCGCAGAAACACCGCTTCCCTTAAGTGGGATGACTGCGACGGTGCCGATCTCCCTCTCTGGGTTGCGGATATGGATTTTGAGACTGCTCCGGCCATAAGAAAGGCCATCGAAGACCGGACCGCTCATGGTATATTCGGATATAATATTATCCCTGATGAATGGAATGAAGCGTACATCACATGGTGGAGGACACGCCATAATTATATCATCGAAAAAGACTGGCTCGTGTTCTGTACCGGTGTCGTTCCCGCCATCTCAAGCACCGTAAGGAAGCTTACTTCCCCCGGGGAGAATGTTGTTATTCTTACGCCGGTGTACAATATCTTTTTTAACAGCATAATAAACAACGGCTGTAAGGTGGTGGAAGTACCGCTTATTTACAATCCGGAGGCGGATGAAGAGAGCTCCGAAAAGTCCTTCGGGGAACTATCCGGTATTGCCCGTCGGGCGTACAGGATTGATTTTGACGCCCTCGAAAAAGCTCTCGCAGACGATAAGACAAGACTTCTTATTTTCTGCAATCCCCACAACCCCGTAGGGCGTATCTGGACCGGGGAGGAGCTCTCCCGCGTAGGTGAGCTCTGCGAAAAACACGGCGTAACCGTTCTGTCCGATGAGATTCACTGTGACCTTACCGACCCCGGCAAGGAATATATCCCCTTTGCATCGGTTTCCGAAACCTGTAAAAACATAAGCATTACTGCGATTGCGCCGACAAAGACCTTCAATATCGCCGGAATGCAGACTGCCGCTGTGTCTGTTCCAAACCCGGAGCTTCGTAAAAAAATCCGGCGTGCCCTGAATACGGATGAGGTTGCAGAGCCGAACAGCTTTGCGGTTCCTGTTACGGTTGCCGCGTTTAATGAGGGCGCTGACTGGCTTGATGCTTTAAGAGATTATATCCGTAAAAACAAAATCCTTGTAAGGGATTTCCTCGCTGAAAACCTTCCGGAAATCAGACTGATTCCCTCGGAGGCAACCTACCTTCTATGGCTGGATGTCTCGGCTACCGGAATGAGCGGTCATGAATACGCAAAAAAACTGAAAAAAGAAACCGGCGTGTATCTCACCGCCGGCGCAGAGTACGGCCGCTCCGGGGAAGCCTTTGTCCGGATGAATATCGCCTGCCCAAGAGAGCGGCTGTCGGAAGCACTCCGGAGGATGACGGAATTCTCATAGCCTGTTTCTAAATAATCCCATATTCCCGGACATAATCTGCAAAAAAAGGGGGTTTTATTCCTATATCCCTGCCTTGCCGCAATAATCCCCCTCTTCAACAGACGTTCCTCTTCTGAAAAAAGTTTTATTTCTGACATTCCCTATCTCAATAAGATTCTCATACAAACCTGTGCATACTATGAATACTGGGTATCCGGAAATCAACCATCCTCCAAATTCCAAAGTAAGTACAACCATATCCGGTGTCGTTGAAATCTCATCCACACAAATAAGGATTTTCTTTTTTCTTCTTTTTGAGTCAAGTCCTCCATAATAAAGATGTAGCATTAAACGGACACCTGCTGTGATGTTCCCAAGGTGCATTCCGTTCTTAGATTTGTGCATATTGACGAATCAGCCTCGAAATACACCTAAAAAAAATGTCCCGAGGTGTCCTTTTTTTGATTTTTCAAACGATTTTTCAATGCTTGAAAGTGTCCTTTTGTGAATCGTCTATTTCGTCAATTGAAATCCCTTGTTTTTCTGTGTTAAATTTTCTCTTACAACTTGAGAACCTTTATCTTTACGGGTGAAAATATGGCAGAGAATAACTCTAAAAAAAAGATACAATGGCATCCGGGCTTTTACGGAGGAATTGAACTGGAGCTGAGAGAAAATAAGGACAATCTTGAATTCTTTACCGAATGGGAGCTCTCCAAAAAACCTGTCCGGGTAGATATGCTTATAATCAAAAAGTCAGGTGAAACCCACATAATGAACAAGATAGGGCATATCTTCCGCAAACATAACTTAATAGAATATAAAAGCCCGGATGATGAGCTTTCT
>JAFVCL010000054.1 GCA_017479285.1 Lachnospiraceae bacterium | reverse complement strand
GCATGAAGTTCCCTTGTTCATTGACAAGAGCTTATACGCGCAAATAAAACCGCCTTACCTGACAGGTCATAATACCCCGTCAAGTAAGGCGGTTATCCATCACGAATATATGTTGTTTTATACGAAAAAAGGGCGCAGTTAAGCTGTGCGTGCGTGCGTGCGTTAAGAATTTTACCCTGCTCCCACATGTGCGTCAACCTTTCCGACAAAAAATCCGAGAAGAACCGAAGTTCTATTCTTTTTTATACCACAATTTCAGGAATTTTTCCATGATTTCTTTACTTTCCAAAGAAATTCCACTGAAAAAATTCCTGAAAAACGCTGTCCTTTGTTATCTTTCATCAAGGGGTACATAGGGCACATGATGTCCGACATACTTGTAAGCGTGACGAACAATTTTACCCGCATTAAGTATCTCCTCAAGCCTGTGAGCGCACCAGCCGGAAATACGAGCGATTGCAAATATGGGAGTGTAAAGCTCCTCGGGAATATCCATCATGCTGTAAACAAGTCCGCTGTAGAAGTCCACATTTGCGCAGACCTCCTTGTGAACATTCTTCTGCTGCATGATAAGCTTTCCCGCGATTTTTTCAACCCTCTCGTAGAAATGGAAATCATCGAGGCGTCCCTTCTCCTTTGCAAGCTTTCTTGCGTACTCCTTGAGGACAACCTCTCTCGGATCGGAAAGGGTGTAAACCGCGTGTCCCATACCGTATACAAGCCCCTGTTTGTCGAAGGCCTTCTTATCGAGAATCTTTTGGATATAGGTCTTGACTTCCTTCTCATCCTCACGGTTCTTTATATTCTTGTACAGATCGGCAAACATATTCTGTACCTTAAGATTTGCTCCGCCGTGACGGAAGCCCTTAAGAGAGCCGATGGAGGCGGCGATGGACGAATATGTATCCGTACCGGAGGAAGTAACAACATGGGTCGTAAAGGTTGAATTGTTTCCTCCGCCGTGATCCGCATGGAGAATAAGCGCGACATCAAGAACCTTAGCCTCAAGCTCCGTGTATTTGCCGTCGGGACGGAGCATCTGTAAAATATTCTCGGCCACCGAAAGCTCCGGCTTGGGATTTCTTATAACGAGAGCCTCATCCTTTCTGAAATGGCAGTATGACATATAGGAATATACCGCGATAAGGGGAAGCTTGTTTATAAGCTCCAGCGACTGGCGGAGCACATTCTTGGCGGATATATCGTCCGGGTTGTTGTCATAGGTATAGAGCGTAAGCACACATCTTTGAAGGGCATTCATTATATTTGCATTGGATGCCTTCATTACCACATCACGGGTAAAGCGAGCTCCGAGATTCTGGAACTCGCGGCTTACGCGTATGAAATTATCAAGCTCATCCTTTGTGGGGAGCTTTCCGAATATAAGCAGATATGTGGTCTCCTCAAAGCCGAAACGCCTGTTTCCAAGCCCTTTTATAAAATCAACGACATTTACGCCCTGATAATAGAGCCTTCCGTCGCAGGGAGTCTGGTTACCGTCGATAAGATCGTAGGCAACGACATCGGATATCTCTGTAAGTCCTGTAAGGACGCCCTTTCCTGCCGCGTCGCGGAGTCCCCTCTTTACATCATATTCAAGATAAAGGTTCTTATCGATCCTGTGGTTATGGTCAAGTATGTCCTGAAGACTATCAATTTCATCCTTGATATGCTCCATCTCGTTAAAATCGAGCATCTCGTTCTTTTCATGGATTGAATAGATATCTGCCATAAGTGTTTCTCCTCTCCAATACCGGTTTTCCGGTATCTGCCAAGATTTTGTACAGCCGTATTATTGCCTGTTTCCATGCCGGAAGCATAGGATTGTATACATGTATATCGGCGTGTCTTTCTGATTATAATGCATAATTAAAAAAAAATAAAGCAAAATCTTGCATTTTTAGAGTATTATTATTAAATTGATAAAACCGCTTCCTTCATACTCTTTACATAATCGTAAAGATATGGTGCGGCTTCGGTACCGTGCTCAGCCACAATGCGTACAATGGCGGAGCCAACGATGGCACCGTCCGATTTCGAAGCCATGTTCCCTGCCTGCTCCGGCGTACTTATACCAAAGCCTATGGCGCAGGGGACATCGGTAACCTCGCGGATATTTTTTATAATGCTGTCAAGGTCTGTTTTTATCTCGCTCCTTACGCCGGTTACTCCCATGGAGCTTACAACATATATAAAGCCCTCCGCATCCTCCGCAATGCTCTTTATCCTCGCCTCCGATGTGGGGGAAACCATTGAGATTACGGAGACATTATGCGCTCTCGCGGGCTCCTCCATCTCCTGCTTCTCCTCAAAGGGCATATCGGGAACGATTATCCCGTCCACTCCAAGCTCCTCGCATTTACCGAAAAACCTGTCATATCCGTAGTGAAATACCGGATTTGCGTATGTCTTAAATCATATCTGAATATCGCAGCTTTCCCTTACCCTTCTTACAATATCGAAAACTCCGTCCGTCGTCATGCCGTTCTTCAGCGAGCGGATATTTGCCTCCTGGATAACAACCCCCTCCGCCGTAGGGTCGGAGAAAGGTATGCCGACTTCGATAAGATCGGCGCCAGCCCGTGCCATCTCAAGTATGTATTTAACCGTGCTGTCCGCATCGGGGTCACCGGCGGTTATAAACGCGATAAAAGCCTTTTTGTTAGGTGTATTAAATGCCTTTGAAATCTTATTGTTTAATCTTTTGCTCATATCCATATCCTGTAAAATATCCATTGGTTAGTAGTTGCCATTTCCTCAGTCGTGGAGGTCCACGCCTCTGTATCTTGCGATTGCCGCCACATCCTTATCGCCCCTGCCGGAGATACAGATTATTATGCTCTGGTCGGGGGAGTAATCCTTTGCGATCTTTATCGCCTGCGCTACAGCGTGGGCGCTCTCTATGGCGGGAATGATGCCTTCTGTCCTTGAGAGATACTCAAATGCTCTTACCGCTTCCTCATCGGTTACGGGTACATACTGTGCCCTTCCGATATCGTGAAGGTACGCGTGTTCCGGTCCGATGCCCGGGTAATCCAGCCCCGCCGATATGGAATACACCGGCGCTATCTGGCCGTATTCATCCTGGCAGAAATATGATTTCATCCCGTGGAATATACCGATGCTTCCCGTGGCTATGGTGGCCGCGGTATCCGGTGTATCCACGCCCCTTCCTCCGGCCTCGCAGCCGATAAGCTTAACATCCTTGTCGTTTATGAAATTATAAAACATTCCGATGGAGTTTGAACCGCCGCCCACGCAGGCAAGCACCGCTGCAGGGAGTTTTCCCTCCTTCTCCAATATCTGGGCTCTTGCCTCACGGCTTATAACGCTTTGGAAATCCCTTACTATGGTCGGGAAGGGGTGGGGTCCCATAACGGAGCCGAGGCAGTAATGTGTGTCGCTGACTCTGTTCGACCACTCTCTCATGGCGTCGTTTACCGCATCCTTAAGTGTCATGGTGCCGGTGGTTACCGCGTTTACCTTCGCCCCCAGCAGCTCCATACGATAGACATTAAGCGCCTGTCTTACCGTATCCTCCTTGCCCATGAATACTTCGCACTCCATACCGAGAAGCGCCGCCGCCGTTGCGGTTGCCACTCCGTGCTGGCCGGCTCCCGTCTCCGCGATAAGCCTTGTCTTTCCCATCTTCTTCGCAAGAAGCGCCTGGCCGAGAACATTGTTTATCTTGTGGGAGCCTGTATGGTTCAGGTCCTCTCTCTTTAAGTAAATCTTTGCTCCCCCGAGATCCTTTGACATCTTCTCCGCATAGTATAAAAGAGAAGGTCTTCCGGCGTAATTATTTAAAAGCCCGGTAAGCTCCGCGTTAAACTCCGGATCATTTTTGTAATGCTCGTAAGCCTCCTCGAGCCTAATGAGCTCATTCATAAGAGTCTCTGAAATGTACTGCCCGCCGTGAATTCCGAATCTTCCTTTTTCGTTCATGTTGTTGTCCTTCCTGTTATTCTTCTAAGATATCTGTGCTTTTCCCCTGAGCTCGTTTAAAATAACTGCTTTATTTTCGCTTCTCATAAAGGTCTCGCCGATAAGTACCGCGTTTGTCCCGTTATCCTCGAGCCTTTTGATATCCTCCCTTGTCTTCATGCCGCTCTCGGAAACAAAGAGAATATCCCCGGGAACCATTCCCCGGAGCCTTACGGAATTATTAATATCAACGGTAAAATCCTTTAAATTCCGATTGTTAACTCCTATTATCCTTGCCTTTGCGTTAAGCGCCCGCTCTACCTCCTCCTCGTCATGGGTCTCAACAAGCGCCGAGAGTCCCAGCCCGTCCGCGATGGCGAAATACTCCGAAAGCTGCATATTGCTAAGTATGGAACAGATAAGGAGCACCGCATCCGCCCCCATAACCTTCGCCTGGTAGAGCATGTATTCATCCACCGTAAAATCCTTTCTTAAAAGGGGAAGCTTTACGGCTTTTCTTATTTCTTTCAGGTAATCGTCCCTGCCCATAAACCATTTGGGCTCTGTAAGGACAGAGATGGCATCCGCCCCCGCCTCTTCGTACTGCCTCGCGATATCGGTATAGGGAAAATCCTCCGCGATAACCCCCTTTGAGGGAGAGGCCTTTTTAACTTCACATATAAAGCTTATGCCCGGTTTAGAAAGAGCCTTCTCAAAGGGAAAGCCCGTATCCTTATTCATATCCAGCGCCCTTGCCTTAAGCTCATCAAGGGGGAGTACCTCTTTTTTTCTCTCTATCCTTTGTTTTGTGTATATGGCAATCTCATCCAGGATCATTTTTATTTCTCCGTAAAACTATATTCTAAACCCCAATTATTTCTGTAAAAAATTCTCTATTATCTTTCTGCCTTCCGGCGTAAGCACCGATTCCGGATGGAACTGAACTCCGTATATCCGAAAGTCCCTGTGCTCCACAGCCATAACCTCTCCGTCCTCCGTGGTCGCCGTTACACGGAGAACATCCGGAATCGTGGCGCTGTCCGCAGCGAGGGAATGGTATCTTGCAACCGTTATTTCCTTCTCCATCCCTTTAAAAAGAACCGAAGAATTATCAAGCCTTGCGACGGACTGCTTTCCGTGCATGAGCTGCTTTGCGTAGGTAACCGTCGCGCCGAAGACCTCGCATATCGCCTGATGTCCGAGGCATATCCCGAGTATGGGCTTTTTCCCGGCGAAATATTTTATTGCCTCCTCGCAGATACCCGCATCGGAAGGCTTTCCCGGTCCCGGAGAGATTATTATATGATCCGGATCAAGCGCCTCTATCTCTTTTATCGTAAGCTCATCGTTTCTTATGACCTTTATATCCGGATTTATGCCGCCCACCAGCTGAAAAACATTATAAGAAAAGCTGTCGTAATTATCTATGAGTAAGATCATGTTTTCCTCCGATCATTCAATTCATCAAATCCTGCGTTTACAAAAATTTAAACCTACTCGATTCCCTCACACGCCTTCTCTATCGAAAACCTTACAGCCGCCGCCTTCTGTATGCACTCCCTGTATTCGTTTTCGGGTACGGAATCCGCAACGATTCCTGCACCGGAGCGGATAAATACCTTGCCGTTTTTGGAAAATGCAAGCCTTATTGCAATACAGGTATCAAGATTTCCGGTAAATGAGATATAACCGATGGCTCCACCGTATATGCCGCGCTTGTTGTTTTCGAGCTCATTTATTATCTCACAGGCTCTCAGCTTCGGAGCGCCGCTTAGAGTCCCCGCGGGCAAAATCGCATCCACCGCATCAAGGGCATCCCTGTCGTCTCTTATATCTCCCCCCACGGTTGAGCCGATGTGCATTACATGGGAATAGCGCTCGATGGACATATATTTTTCAACCTCAACGGTTCCTATCTTGCTTATCTTGCCGATGTCATTCCTTCCAAGGTCCACAAGCATATTGTGCTCGGCCCGTTCCTTTTCATCCGCAAGCAGCTCCTTCTCCAGCGCCATATCCTCCTCGTCGGTCTCACCCCTGCGCCTTGTACCGGCGAGGGGGAAGGTATGGAGCCTTCCGTTTTCAAGCTTGACAAGGGTCTCGGGGCTTGCGCCGGATATCTCTCCATCGCTTCCGGAAAAGTAAAACATATAGGGTGAGGGGTTGGTGGTCCTTAAGACTCTGTAGGCGTCAAGAAGGCTTCCCTCCATCCCTGCCTCAAGCCTGTTTGAAAGAACGACCTGAAATATATCTCCCTCAAATATGTAATGCTTTCCCTTCTCCACCATTTCGCAATACGCTCTCTGGTCAAACAGCGGCTTGAAATCGCTTAAAAGCTTAAGAGGCCTGTTCTCTGCGGGCGCTCCCTTAAGTATGATGTTTTTCATCTCCTCAAGGCGCTTGACCGCTGAAGCGTAGCTTACATCCATATCTTCGGTCCTGATATTGTAGATAAGGATGATCTTTTGCCTGTAATTATCAAAAACGATAACCTTGTTGAAAAGCATAAGGTTGCAGTCCTTAAAGCCGTCCTCATCCTTTGCGTCGAGCTTAAGGGTGGGCTCGCTGTACTTAATGTAATCGTAGGAAAAATAGCCCACAAGCCCTCCGGTAAAGGGAGGAAGCTCTTTGTTTTCCGGACTCTTGTATGTCTCAACAATCTCCCTTATGGCTCCTCTTATATCCCTTTTTTCGGTTCTTGTCCCATCCGGGTCCGTAACGGTGACCTCCCCGTCGTAAGCGGTTATCTCCATAAGCGGATCGTATCCCAAAAAGGAATATCTGCCCCATTTCTTGTCAGCCTCCGCGCTCTCAAGAAGATACACATGCTTGCTGACATTCTTAAGCTTTTTAAGTACCTCGATGGGGGTTGTGGAATCCGCAAACAGCTCGCACCAGACAGGTATCACCCCGTATTTTCCGGATTCATAGGTTGCCTTACATTCTTCAAGTGACGGATAGATCTTCATCTGATGCTCCTTTCCTGTTTCTTTGGATAAAAAAACGCCCTCGGCAAATAATCCTATTTGCCAAGGACGGGATAAACTAATCTCGCGGTGCCACCTTGCTTCGCCAAAAAGCGCTCTTAACAGAAGACCAACATCTCCTTAGCCCATAACGCAGGCTTTGCGTCGCAGTATACTAAGGTCTCCCTTTTCCCTGCGCCCTCGGCGGCCCATTTAACAGCCAGTAATCCGACCTTTCTCAGCATCCGGTCTCTCTGTAAGCACTTGTACTGCCTTTATTCCCGCTTCAACGGTTTTTCTCTTAAGTTGTTTAAATAGTACTACACCACTTTAATGTTGTCAAGTGTTAAATATATTATCTTCTTCTGTCGATTCCTCTCTCCCTGTAAAACTTTTCCTTCTCGGCGTACATATCCGCGTCCGCAATGCGCTCCAGCTCATCAACGGTTTTGTCCTTATTATCCTTTGATGCCGCATATCCCACGGACATTGTTATCTCGTCGGTATATACGCCGTGCCATTCCCCGGCCTTATCCGTTATCTTTTTGCGGACAGCCTCCGGGTCTTCGGTAAATACCACGGCCATAAATTCGTCACCGCCGGTTCTGTATGCCTTTCCGCAGTTTCCCACGGACAGCGCAAGACAGTCTGCCGCGCCCTTTATAAGCTCGTCTCCCGCAGCATGGCCCTTGGTATCATTAACCTTTTTAAGTCCGTTTACATCCACTGAAAACAGGACAAAATCCCCCGGTAAGGGGTTATTTCTGAAGTCCTTAAGGTCCTCGTCAAAGCACCTTCTGTTGAAAAGCCTTGTCATCTCATCGGTCATGGATATCCTTATGAGATTTTCCTCTCTTCTCTTTTCCTCGTCCACATTTCTTATGGTGTAAATAACCGTATTCGGTATTCCGTCAAGAGTCGAGTCCACGGTTATGTACTGCGCACGGAACCATCCCGAAACAACATCGATAAAGTCCGCACTTATGATCTTTTTATGGGAAAGCCTCGATCTTACGGTCTTGATATTGGTAAAGTTAAGGAACCGGTCGAGCTGGTCCGGCATAACCTGGTTTCTTATGCGCTGGTTCATTATGGTGTGGGTCTGGGATGACATATCTATTCCGTGCTTTGTATGTTCGGTATCTCTAAGGGACATCTCCGTGTTGTTTACAAAGTCGATAAGGTTTACATTATCGTAAATCTCCGCCATGGAATCAAGGAGCTCCACCTTTTCCTTTAAGGATTTTTCATTGCTGATTATGGTATTATACTGTTCAAACTGGGTCTTGAAATAGTCGACGGTAAGCCTTACCAGAATATACCCCGAGGCCGACATGATAACGGTCTCGATAAGAAAACCGCTAATAATATCGGCAAAGTATTCGGTTGCCTTCTCATACGAATTTACAAGATTCGCGTAGTAACCGGAGCACAACCATGTGGAGACCACCATCCCGATGGAATTCATGATTATGGCATACAAAAACAAAGCCTTATCGCAAAAAAGGATACTGAGAAGCGGTACCAGAAACCATGTAAGGTTTATCTTGACATGATTATATGACATGAACATCAAAAGCATATCAAGGGAGGTAAGCGCAAATATACAGGTAACCATGGACTTCGGAAACTTCTTCTGCAGGACCATGTGTATCGCGGCAAGCACCACGACTATCCCGGTTATAAGTATACAGGTAATATATGTGATTCCCTCAAATATCCCCAGCTTAATCCCGGCGGCGATAGCTGGTCCCGTTATCGCAAAAAACCAGAGCACGGTATTAAGATATCTGTTTACCTTGATACGATTCTCCCTTAAAAATGAATTAAAATCCTTATAAATCACACTCTCCATTTTTACACCTTCATTAAAAGATTTATTTTGAGACACCTGTAAAGGCATCCACTCTTACTTTGACATTTTCCTGCAGATTCCTGAAAAAGAACTGGTAGTCATAGATATGGTAGGCGCCCTCGGGAAGCCCGGGGACAAAGGGCAGATAATCCTGCGCATCTATATCCGTAACCTTTATAACGCCTCTTTCCTCATCGATATAGCACCCGCAGAGCATGGCGGTCTCCGAGGTTATACCTCCGCTGTAATCCGTAAAGCAGGCACCCTTGTTTAAGCTTTTATCCGCCGGAGTAGAATCTGTTTTCCAGTTAAGGGGATTTATCGTAAGGCCTTTTTGTCCGGAGGGATAAATAAAGGTCTCCTCCACCTCCGGCGCTTCACAGTCAATGCTTATGACAACTCCCGTGTCATCCTCTCCGGAGGCGGGGACAAGCTGGGGAAATTTCTCGCACATCTCCTTCGTAAGCGGCCAGCCTATGGCATAAATCGCAACAAGCTGTGAATTGAGCTTTCTGTCGCCAAAATACTCCTCCGCCAGTCTAAGGCACATATCGGCTCCCTGGGAAAATCCCGCAAGCACAACAGGTCTGCCCTCGTTCTCATTCTCAAGGTAATAGGCGAAGGCGTCCGATACATCCCTGTAGGCTATCGACATATAATCGTTCCATTTGTCGCGCTCAAGGCCGTAAACCTTCATCGCCGCCTGCCTGTAATAGGGGGCGTACATCCTTGTGGTCTCCTCGTATATTCCCCGTTCCATATTGAGAGCACCCAGAAAGCTTGCCTTTGTCTCGCTGTCGTCAAGGGACATATTGTACTCATCCTTCATATCGACCGTCGGACAGACCAGAAAAAGATCGGCCTCCTTTTCCTCCCCCAGGGCAAAATAAGCCCAGTTGTTCATATCGGAGTAATCCGTACCTTTTTCGGGGCTGCTTTTCCAATTGTTTATCAAAACAACAATCAAAACCGCCACAACCGCTATACCGCAGTATATCGGCATCATATTACGCTTTTTCATATTTCCGGCACCTTTCTTAAGCCAAAAGTCGTATCAGGTAGCTTAAACGCAGAGCGTTATATTATTATTTAAAGCTGTAAAACCCAATACTGTAAAATGCTCCTGCCTATATTTTAAGCAGGAGCTTGAAGCATAGTCAAATTGTATTATAAATATTAGACAAGTGCAAGAGTTTCTCTCGCGATGGCGAGTTCTTCGTTAGTCGGGATAAACATAACTGTAACCTTGCTGTCAGCTGTGGAGATAACGGTATCGTCCCCACGCTTATGATTCTGCTCCTCGTCAAGCTTAACTCCGAGATATCCGAGGTACTCGCATACAAGGGTCCTTACGATAGCGCAGTTCTCGCCTACGCCGGCGGTAAACGCGATGGCATCCACGCCGTTCATGGCTGCCGTATAAGCTCCGACATACTTTGCCACTCTGTAGCAGAAGGTCTTTATAGCTATCTCCGCCTTCTTATCTCCCTTGTTGTACGCATCCTCAAGGTCTCTGAAATCGGAGGAGAAATCTCCGGAAAGACCGTAGACACCGGACTTCTTGTTAAGGAGAGTCATAACCTCATCGATGGATTTATTCTCCTTATGGGCTATGAACTCCATGATAGCCGGGTCGATATCTCCGCTTCGCGTGCCCATTATAAGTCCCTCGAGGGGTGTAAGTCCCATTGAGGTATCCACGCATTTACCGTATTTTACAGCCGAAACCGATGCACCGTTTCCAAGGTGGCATACGATGACCTTTAATTCCTCGGGCTTCTTTCCAAGGTCCTCGGCAAGCTTCTTTGAGACAAATGAATGGCTTGTTCCGTGGAAGCCGTAGCGACGGATCTTGTATTTCTCGTAATATGAATAGGGAAGCCCGTACATATAAGCTTCAGCGGGCATCGTCTGGTGGAATGCGGTATCAAACACCGCAACCATCGGTACTCCGGGCATAAGCTTTTGGCAGGCATCTATCCCGATAAGGTTTGCGGGATTGTGTAAAGGAGCAAGATCATTGCACTCCTTTATGGCTTCGATAACCTCGGGGGTTATGACCGTGCTGGAAGCAAATTTCTCTCCGCCGTGTACGACTCTGTGTCCTACAGCGTCAATCTCTGAGAGGGATTTTATTGCTCCGGTCATTTCGTTGGTAAGCGCCTCGAGCACAAGTCTTATGGCCTCTGTGTGGTCAGGCATCGGAGAAACGGTCGTCTCCTTCTCTCCGCCTGCTTTCTGGTAAACTATCTGGCTTCCGTCAATGCCTATTCTTTCGCAGAGACCCTTTGCGATCCATTCCTCCGTATCCGAATTGATAAGCTGGTATTTTAAAGATGAAGATCCGCAGTTTATAACGAGTATATTCATTTTATCCTCCCGATGTGCCTTATTTATAAAGATTTATAAGGCATCTGTTTGCATTATTATAACCAATTCTTATACAAGCTGTGCCTGTACGGCGGTAAGGGCAACGACACCCACGATATCCTGCCATGAGCAGCCTCTTGAAAGGTCGTTCACCGGCTTTGCAATACCCTGAAGCATCGGTCCGTAAGCCTCTGCATTTCCAAGTCTCTGTACAAGCTTATATCCGATATTTCCCGCATCAAGGTTGGGGAATATAAGTACATTGGCGTGGCCTGCAACGGGGCTTCCCGGGGCCTTTGTCTTTGCTACGCTGGGAACCAGCGCCGCGTCGAGCTGGAGCTCACCGTCGATAACAAGGTGGGGATACTCCTCCTTTGCGATCTTTGTGGCATTAACCATCTTTGTAACAAGCTCATGCTTTGCGCTTCCCATGGTGGAGTGGCTGAGCATTGCAATCTGGGGTTTTGCCCCGATAAGCTGCTTGAAGGAACGGGCGGAGGATTCAGCGATAACGGCAAGCTCCTCGGCGGTGGGGTCCTGGTTTAATCCACAGTCCGCAAAAATGAAGGCACCGTTCTCTCCCATATCCTTCATTACCGTATCCATAATAAAGAAAGCCGAAACAAGCTTAACGCCGGGAGCAGTCTTTAAAATCTGAAGCGCGGGTCTTAATGTATCTGCCGTGGAGTGGCAGGCACCGGCAACCATTCCATCCGCGTCGTTATTCTTAACCATCATGATACCAAAGGTAAGCCAGTCGTTAAGAAGGGTTTCTCTCGCCTTCTCGGGAGTCATTCCCTTTGCTTTTCTGCACTCGTACAAAAGATTTACATATTCGTCAAGCTTCGGAGTATTGTTGGGATCGATTATCTCGAGTCCATCAAGCTCTATCTCCAGCCATGTCGCACCATCCATGATCTTTTCGCTGTTTCCGATCATGATGATATTCGCAATACCTTCTTTAAGAATCTCGGAGGCGGCGATAAGTGTTCTCTTGTCGTTGGACTCGGGCAATACGATCGTCTTTTTGTCCATTTTTGCTTTTTCTTTGATACCGTCAATAAATGCCATTTTGCTTTACCTCTCTTGAAAAAAAATAACCCAAAACACTAAATACCTTTAAAACTGCTTACCACGGAAATCCTTTCGGTAAAGGTTTTCCCATGATTATCTATAATAACATATCCGCCGGAAAAATGAAAGCCCTTACATTTTTTATTTTGCTTTTATTTCACCTGTTTTTATATTATAGTATTATTATTCAAATATATTATAGTATTATTACTGAAATTAACAATAATTGATTATTATTTAACAGATAACTTTTTTGTTAGAAAAAATATTTCAGGAGAAGAGATGACGGTAAACGGAATAATCGCGGAGTACAACCCCTTCCATAACGGGCATGTATTCCATATAGAAAAATCAAAAGCCTTAACAGGCGCGGATGCCACTGTTGTTGTTATGAGCGGTAATTTCGTGCAGCGCGGCGCTCCCGCCGTGGTGGACAAATTCGTGCGCACGAAAATGGCTCTCGAAAACGGCGCGGATCTTGTGCTTGAACTTCCTTCCTGCTACAGTACCGCAAGCGCGGAGTATTTTGCAAACGCGGGTGTGGCTCTTCTTGACAAGCTTGGAATCATAGATTATCTCTCCTTCGGAAGCGAGAGCGGCGATATAAAAATCCTTGAGCATATCGCAGGTATACTGCTTGAGGAGCCCAAGGAGTTTTCCGAATACATGCAGCGCTATCTCCGCGAGGGCTATACCTATCCTCTTGCGAGAAACAATGCGCTCATCCAGTACGAGACCTCCCTTTTTGACGTAAGCAGGGTTCTGGAATCTCCGAACAATATCCTCGGTATCGAATATATCAAAGCCATAAAGCGGAGAAGCTCCTCTATCAGGGCAATTACCATTTCAAGAAACGGCTCCAATTATCATGACAGATATACGGCCGACAGCTCCTTAAAGGCCTCTGCCCAGGCCATAAGGGAAGCAATCCCCGCAGGGGGTGATTTCAGTCCCGTAATGCCCGAGAGCGCGTATACGGATCTGTTTGATGAAATAACCAATGGTTCCATTATGGATGTGGATGATTTCTCCTCCATGCTTTATTATAAGCTTCTTTCCGAGAAAAACATCGGATACACCTCTTATTTTGATGTAAGCCAGGCTCTTTCCGACAGGATAGTAAACGCTCTCCCCTCCTTTACCTCCTTTAAAAACTTTATTGAGGAGGTAAAGAGCAGGGACAGGACATATACAAGGATTTCAAGATGTCTCTTGCATATCCTGCTCGACATAACCGAGCGGGATATGGAAAGCTATAAGCTTATAGATTACATCCCTTACGCGAGAGTCCTAGGCTTTAAACGGGGCAGCGAGGAGCTTTTATCCGAGATAAAATGTCATTCCAGCATCCCTCTTATAACAAAGATTGCGGATGCCTCCGGAATTCTCTATTCGGAGCCCTGGAAAATGTTCCGTAACGAGATACGGGCAGGGGAGATATACTATGCCGCAAGAGCCGTTAAAACCATGACTCCGGCGAAGAATGAGTTTTCAACTCCCCTTGTTATACTGTAAAAAATATGGGGTGTCACACAACTTAGTGTGACACCCCGTCTTCTTTTTTTGCGTTACTTACGCAGCTTTATTATCTGTTTCCGCCCATTTCATTATCCTGCTTATATGCAAATGATTATTCTCATGATCTTAGTCTGTCTATATATTCTGCGTATCTCCGATTATGAGTTTTTATAGATTCGTCCGAGTCCACAAAGGCAAGAAAGCCGTCTTTGTCAACCCACTTAAAGTCCACTGTTTCCTTTTCCTGGAGGATAATGGAATCCTTATTGCAATCGGTTTCCACATAGTAGGAATAAAAACTGCTCCTGCTCCTTTCACTCAGCGTATGACTGATGAGCACAAGGTCGTCGGAGCTTATCCTGATACCCGTCTCTTCTCTCAGCTCTCTTACCGCGGCGATAAGCGGGCCTTCTCCTTCGATTGCGCTACCTCCCGCGCTTGCCTCCCAGTACCCGGGATAAACATCCTTGTTGGGGTCTCTTTTCATTAAAAGATATGTTCCGTCCTTATGCCTAACAAGTATTTCAACGACTATATGGTACAGTCCCTCGGGTATTTTATCCCCCGAATTTCTTAATATGGTTAATTCGCTTTTTCTCCCATTTTCATCATAAAGGTTCCAGATCTCGTTTTCCATTTTCATTACCTGTCTTATATTATTACAATGCTTTTTTTTACAATGCTTTTTTTAGCCTGTAAAAAACCTCTTTAAGCATAAGCATTTCTATATTTCTCCGGCGGTCTTCTGCTCTCCGATATGCTTTATCGTCTTATCATAGATCTTTTTGAAGAAAAAGGTCGTAGCGGCAGCGGACATTACCTCCGCGATGGGAAATGACCACCATACATAATCCACATTTCCGGCAAGCGAGAGTAAAAACGCGGCAGGGATAAGAACAACGATCTGTCTCATTATTGATGTTATCATGCTGTATACGCTTGTTCCCAGCGCCTGGAACATCGAACCCGTCACAATACAATATGCCGCCACTGGGAAGTGGATCGCGATAATTCTAAGAGCCACGGAGCCTATCCTCAGCATATCTTCCGAAGCGTCAAACAAAAGAAGCAGCGGCCCGGGAACAGCCTCGAAAAGCACCACTCCGACAAGCATGATTGCCGTGGCATATATCCAGGCAAGCTTCCAGGTCTTCATCATCCTTTCCTTGTTTTCCGCGCCGTAATTGAAGGCAACGATGGGTATCATTCCGTTGTTCAGACCGAAAACAGGCATGAATGTAAAGCTCTGGAGCTTGAAATAAACTCCGAATACCGCAACGGCGGTGGAGGAGAAGCCTATAAGTATCTTGTTCATGATATATACCATGAGGGATCCTATGGACTGCATAATGATCGACGGTACACCTATCTTGTATATATTCCCTATCATCTCTCCGTCGGGTTTAAAGCCCTTTAAGGAAATATGTATGTCGGGATTCTTTGTAATATTAAAAATGCAGGCAAGCACGGCGGCTATTATCTGTCCCGCAACGGTGGCTATCGCAGCGCCGGCCACTCCCAGCTTCGGAAGTCCCAACAGACCGAATATAAGGATGGGGTCGAGGATAAGATTTATTATCGCGCCGGTCCCCTGGGTTATCATCGTAAGAAGGGTTCTGCCCGTGGAGGTAAGAAGTCTCTCAAAGACAAACTGTCCGAAAATACCGAAGGAGCAGGTAAGGATGATAGTAAGGTACTGCACGCCGTATCCGATTATCTCCGGATCATCTGTCTGGCTTATATAAAAGGGCTTTACGACGGTAAGTCCGATGACAAGAAAGAGCAAAAAGCTCACTCCCGCAAGAAATATTCCGTTTACCGCTACCTTACTTGCGCGCTCGTACTCTCTTTCCCCGAGAGACTTTGAAAGTATTGCGTTGATACCTACTCCCGTACCTCCGGCAAGGGCTATCATAAGCGTCTGGAGAGGAAAGGCCATGGACACCGCCGTAAGGGCATCCTCCGCAACCCGTGCTACAAAGATACTGTCCACAATATTGTACAGCGCCTGTACAAGCATTGATGCAATCATGGGGAGCGACATGGTTACAAGAAGCTTGTTTACCGGCAGAACGCCCATCTTGTTTTCACGCTCTACGGCCTCTGTCATTTTTTCTTCCCACTTATCTTCCGTTACCGCGGCCTCCTTATAGCCGTCAGTACCGTTTATATTATTACTGTTGTTATTATCGTAACTCATTGTTCCGGTTTCAAATCCTGTTCTTTTTAAGTATCGTGTATATTCCCTGTATTACATACAGTCCATATATCTTTCTGTCTCTTCAAGCAGATCAAAAAGCGCGTCCTCCGAGAGCACACCTCTTTTCAGATCCTTTGGAAGCTCACCGTTTTCGTCAGCCTCAAAATCCTCTCTCCACTCATTCTCATAGTAGTCCTGGAGCTTTTCTATATCCCCGGAAAGCCTCCCGAGCATATCAAGCTGTTCCCTTATAAGCTCTACAACCTTGCTTACATTATCCATGGCGGTCTCCATCTCGGTTATCCGCTTTATTCTCTTTTCGTCGCCCATAATCTCCTCCTGTTTTCAACACTTTAACTGATTTATTATATCAAACATAATTAAAATATACAAATTCAAAAGGAGACAGGCTTTTAAACCCGTCTCCCTTTGAAGAGTGTATACGAAATGCTTGTTATATTACACAATACCCTGTGCGGTCATAGCCTCGCAAACCTTAAGGAAGCCTGCGATGTTTGCACCTGCAACATAGTTGCCCTCAAGACCGTACTTCTTTGACGCATCGTCAAGGTTATGGAAGATGTTTACCATGATCTGCTTAAGCTTTGCATCAACCTCCTCGAAGGTCCAAGAAAGTCTCTCGCTGTTCTGGCTCATCTCAAGAGCTGAGGTTGCTACGCCACCTGCGTTAGCAGCCTTGCCGGGAACAAAGTAAACCTTATTTGCCTGGAGATACTCGGTAGCTTCAAGAGTGGTAGGCATATTAGCGCCTTCGCAGACAGCGATGACTCCGTTTGCAACAAGATTCTTTGCATCATCGATGTTAAGCTCGTTCTGGGTTGCGCAGGGAAGGGCGATATCAACCTTAACTGTCCACTGGTTTGTTCCCTCGGAAGCCTTATCGTGATACTGGGCTGAAGGTCTTGCGGCAGCGTACTCGGTAAGGCGTGCCCTCTTAACCTCCTTAACCTCCTTGAGGAGCGCAACATCGATTCCTTCGGGATCGTAAACCCATCCGGTGGAATCAGAGCAGGTTACAGGCTTTGCGCCAAGCTGCTGTGCCTTCTGGATAGCGTAGATTACAACATTACCGGAGCCGGAAACCGCAACAGTCTTGCCTGCGATATCGATGCCGTTGGACTTAAGCATCTCCTGTGTCATATAGAGAAGTCCGTATCCGGTAGCTTCTGTTCTTGCAAGTGAGCCGCCGTAGGAAAGACCCTTACCGGTAAGAACTCCCTCGTAGAGTCCGGTAAGTCTCTTGTACTGACCGTACATATAACCGATCTCTCTTGCGCCGGTTCCGATATCTCCTGCGGGTACATCTGTGTCAGCTCCGATATATTTGTAAAGCTCTGTAATGAAGCTCTGGCAGAAAGCCATAACCTCTCTGTCAGACTTGCCCTTGGGATCGAAGTCCGAGCCGCCCTTACCACCGCCGATGGGAAGTCCGGTAAGAGAATTCTTGAAGATCTGCTCGAATCCAAGGAACTTGATTATTCCGAGGTTTACCGAAGGGTGAAGACGAAGTCCTCCCTTGTAAGGTCCGATGGCAGAATTAAACTGTACTCTGTAACCATTGTTTACCTGAACCTGTCCCTTGTCATCAACCCAGGGAACTCTGAAAAGGATCTGTCTCTCAGGAGTGGTAAGACGCTCAAGAAGAGCTTCCCTGCGGAACTTCTCCTCATTGGCCTCGATAACGACTCTGAGTGACTCAAGAACCTCTTTGACTGCCTGATGGAACTCGGGCTGGGAAGGGTTCTGCGCTACAACGCGCTCGTAAACTTCATCAACATAAGACATTTGGAAATCCTCCTTGTTTAAAAAAATAGACTTAGTTGCTTGAGCCTTTGACCGGATGAAAATATTTATGTAACGAAAAAAGGGCATAGGAAATAATCCTTTGCCCTCTTTGGCTCATCTCTTTGTGTATTCTACACCCTCAATATTGCAATTTCAATATCATTTTGAATAAATATTTTAACGATTTAACGAGCTAAACTGTTAAAATCTTCCAATGAGTTTCATAATCCCCAAACAAAAGATTAATTCAAATCATCACTCCTCGAATAACGTACAATCTACATAATCCGCATTGACATAAGCAAGCATATTCTCGAATTTAACGGTCACCCACCCGTCTTCAATCGCTACGATCTCCAACTGGTCACCGGCGATAAGGGCACCGACTCTCTCGGAGTTTGTATCGGGAAGGCTCCTTATATTGACTTCCTCCCTTGCGGTAAGCATACCGATGGTGGGTTGACCTTCTGAGCTCTGGATTACCGATAAGTAATCCGATTTAATAAAGGCTTCTCCGTCTCCGTACTTTATCTTCGTCCAACCGTTTAAGAGCTCCTCCACAAGTTCGAACCGCTCGCCCTCCATAGCCTCTCCGACTCTCTCCGCGTTCGCGCTGTCGGAGGCGCGTACATTTACCCTTGTTGTAGTGGTAACAAACAAGGTGGCGGGCTCGGCAGCTTCCGCGGAATCAGTCTGGTCATCCTGTTCAGCCCCCTCCTCCACGGCAGGCTCGGCTTCCGCCTCATTTGTCGCATTGAGCTGGGCTATCTTCTCGCCGACAGCGGTACTTACCGTGGTGTCAAGGTCAAGAAAATAATTCAAAAGATCTGGATTTTCCATCAATATCTCGTTGTATTCAACATTGACCTTATTGTTGAGTTCTCTGACATCATCCTGATTGGAGATTTTTGTAATGTAATCGTTCTCCTCGTCGGTCAGTTCACCCTTGACAATAAAAAGATTTCCCTCTTCGTCTGTACGGATATAATGCGCATCGAAGCCCGGAAGTTCTATTTCGGGATAGGGAGGAAATACGGCCATATAGTATGCGTAGGCTATATAACTGCCCTCCTCGGGGCCGCCCTGACTGTAGATGTTCTCTACCCTGTAATCCACAAAAGCAGACTGCTCCGAAAGTCTTATCGCTTCGCTTTCGTCCACTGTATCACAAAGCGTTTCAAGAGTGTCGATATCTCCGCTTGAGAGACATTCATAATATGCGTTCACAAGCTCTTCAAGCTTCTCATCTCCGCTTTCCTCAAGGGGAACTTCCATGTCCTCAAGCTCCGCGGCAGCAGCCTCCTGCTGTTCGATAAGAGCCTGGGCTTCCTTCTCCGCTTCGCGCTCCTGGGCTTTTCTATGCTGATCCAGCGAAACAACGACTATAACCGCAGCTATGATAAGAGCAAAGCCCGGGAAAAAATACTTGCTGTATTTTAATATAAATTGTCCGGCTTTCTTAGGGAAAGCCTTGATATTATCTGATATTTTGCTCATGGTTCCTGTCTGTCTGCCGTACGCAGGTAGTTCATGTCTGACTGTTGTACGCAGCATGTCCCAGCCTGCTGTACGCAGTGTGTTTCTGTTTATTGCCTGCCCTGAGTGCGACCGACAGGAATCGAACCTGCATTAAAGGCGTCGGAGACCTCCGTTCTATCCATTAGACTACGGTCGCAAATATTACAACTTTGTTACATCATCCTGCATATCTTATCACATAATCCTCCTAAACGCAAATACATTCGACAGCGCTTTGAAATAATGCCAAAAAAAGCAGGCTAAGATAAGTACGGAAAAGGCCATATAAAGCAAAAGAGGATATAAGAATCGCTCTTATATCCCCAATAAATTTATATTCTATTCATCAGACAAACTGTATTTTTTTGCGTTCTTTGACACATTCATCAAGATACAGGTTAATGAGCGTTTGATAAGGTATCCCCGATTCAGAGGCCATGGTTTTGAAATATTGAATCGTCGTAATATTCATATTCATTGTAACCTGCTGTTTAAGCTTACCGGCGTATGGATTCTTGCGCGGATTCAGTTTTTTTATGTCGTACTCTTCTCTCATTTCAATCACCATTCTCTCCGGATTTCGATATAATCCTCTGTTTCTTTCCTTGTCGCCTTTCTTGCGGAAATAATTCTTATTACAGTATCATTCTCGCGAGTACAGTGACAAACCATCAGTAGATTTGCTTCTTTACTCATTCCCAATAAGATAAATCTGTCCTCACCCTCAGAATGATCTGGGTCATCAAAAAGGATCGCATTATCGTCAAAAAATACTGTAATTGCTTCTTCAAATGATACGCCATGCTTTTTTAAATTTCTGCCTGCCTTTTTGACATCCCAGACAAACCTTATATCCTCCATACTTATATTATATTTACCTCGTAATTATATGTCAAGCTGCGGTCAACTGTCTCCTAATACAGTTTACCTACACAACCGACACCCTCTTTTCCTCCCTGTCGTAGTAGTACAGGCTATAGGACAAAAAATCCTCCTTCGGCAATTCCGTATCGTTTACCTGCGCGATCATTTCTTTTATACTGCTTATCCTCTCCTCACGGGGCAGGTCAGCGTAAATATCCGCGTTGTCCGGCAAAAGGATAACCTCATGCACGGAGCTTGGTATGATATAAAGGCTCGAGCCGTGCTCATCTGCAAAGCTTTCCAGCTCCTTCGGGTAAAGGATCGCTGCCGCACCGTAGCTCATGCTTTTGTTGGTAAGAATCCAAAGCTCCGGGCACGCCGTAAGCATCCTGTCCGCCTCTCCGAACATATCCTGAAACGCCATATTGTTTTGCAGATTATTCCGCTTTATATATTCCCTCAGAAACTCATTCATCGATTTCTTAAGGACAGGTTGAGTTCTTACGGTGTTTTCCATTGCCAGGGCCATAAGGTCGCTTGTTTTAACATTCCAGCCCTCGATAAGGTCATTCCTGAGGGTTATCGTTCCTATCCCATTCGGGCATTCATCGACCACCATATAAAAAATAATGGCAAGGTCAAGAAAATCAATATGTGCCAATTCCTCAAGATACGAACTGTTTCTTTCCCTGTTGCAAAGTTTCATGCATATCTTGTCCTTAACGCTCTCGAAATCATTTATAAACTCAAGGTCGATACTCTCCTTTGGCGCATATTCCCAATAGAGCTTTACGATTTCATTCACAATATCGCCGAGAGTTCTACCCTCCTCATATCTTTTGCAAAAATTCTCCATATATATGACGGGAGTGACATTTTTATCCTTTGAATGAATACTGATACCATGGTATTTTATTCCGTTTAATTTTTCATTTTCCACTGCCTCCACGAAGTATTCGTTTCCGAGTACCTCCTGAACTGCTTTTCTGACTTTTTCGGTAAACTCTTTTACAGACATAAATTCCTTTCCGGCTTATCGCCTAAACTTTTTTCCAACGCAAAAAGAGCAATCCCGTGTATAACGAAATTGCTCTATCAGTCTGTAAATATATATCGGAAGCGTACCGTCTTATGCTCTTCCGAGATATTCTCCGGTTCTGGTGTCGATCTTTATAACATCACCCTCGTTAATGAAGATGGGAACGCGGATCTCTGCACCCGACTCAACCGTAGCGGGCTTGGTAACATTCGTAGCGGTATCGCCGCGAAGTCCGGGCTCTGTCTCGGTAATCTTAAGCTCAACAAACATAGGAGGCTCAACGGAGAAAATCTGTCCGTTATGCGAAAGCATGGTACACTCCATATTCTCAAGCACAAACTTCATGGAATCGCCGATCTCAGCCTCAGGAAGCTCGATCTGCTCATAGCTCTCCATATCCATGAATACAAACATATCATCATTCTTGTAAAGATACTGCATCTTCTTCTTTTCGATGGTTGCAAGAGTGAACTTCTGAACAGGGTTAAAGGTAAGCTCCCTTACGCCACCGTTCTTTACATCCTTCATCTTTACACGCACAAACGCAGCACCCTTACCGGGCTTAACATGTAAAAACTCGAGTACCTGGAAAACCTTACTGTCATACTCAAAGGTAACTCCGTTTCTGATATCACCAGCCGTAATTTCAGCCATTTTTAAATCCTCCTATGCGGTTTTAGTCACAATACTCAAATATTTTAACAAAAGAAAGCTAAACTTTCAATAAAAATTTTCAGTTAGTCCAAAAAAGTTTGCATTTACTTAAGTAAATGCCCACATTCCGGCTGTAAACCGGCTGTAATCGGCTGTAAAAATAAAAATCAGATTATCTGGAAAGAATAAAATCAATAGCCTCGATATATCCCTTAAGACCCTTTCCGTATATCTGTCCGTCACATGCGGGAGCCGTAACGGAGACTTTTCTAAACTCTTCTCTCGCCGTTATATCCGATATGTGAATCTCACATTTCGGTATCGTCGTAACGGAAGCAAGCGCATCATGAATAGCGTAGCTGTAGTGTGTATATGCCCCGGGGTTTATCACGATTCCTCCGGTTCCGTCAAAATATGCCTGCTGGATCCGGTCGATGATAGCACCTTCATGGTTGCTCTGGAAGCATTCCACTTCCACATTCCTCTCCGCAGCCGCCTCCTTTATCATATTCACAAGGTAATCATAATCCTCGTTGCCGTATATGTTCTTCTCTCTTATCCCGAGGAAATTTAAGTTCGGTCCGTTAATTACAAGTATTTTCATTTTTTCTCCTCTGAAATTGTTTTTTGTTCCAAATATTCAAGTATGGATTCGAGCACCTCACCCTGCTCCTTATCGTCCACATCAACGATAAAATCCGCACACCTTTCATAAACCCCGGTGCGCTGCGAGAGCAGAACCCTTATACGCTCCTGCGGATCATCGCACCTTAGAAGCGGTCTCGTGGTATCATTCTTCAGACGCGCATACAAAGTTTCCGGCTTTGCCCGAAGATAAATAACCTTTCCGCACTGGCATATAAGCGACTGATTCTGGAGCTGAACCGGAGTGCCTCCGCCGAGGGAGTAGATTTTTCTTCCGTCGGAATCACGGATTTCCCTTAGAAGCCCTGTCTCAAGGTTCCTGAAATACCCTTCTCCCTTTGCCTTAAAAATCTCGGATATAGGCATTCCTTCTCTTTCCTCGATTATCTTATCCGTATCCTCCACAACCAACTGCAGCTTATATGATAACCTGATTCCGATAGAGGTTTTTCCGCTTCCCATAAAGCCGATGAGTATTATATTATCCTTCTTTTGTCTCTTCATTACAGCCCTCAGAAATTACGCATCGCATCAAGCATCTTTTCGTATACCTCATCCGCAAGGTTATCCGAAATACTCTTTCCGGTCCACAGCTCATAAGCGATTATCCCCTGATACAAAAGCATCCTAAGGCCGCCAAAGCTTTCCCCTCCGGCTGCTTTACAAAGCTTCATGAATTTAGTTTCAAGGGGATTAAAAACTATATCATATCCTGTCTTTACAAGCTTATAAAATTTTTCATCTTCAATAACCGCTTCTTCCGTATTCGGGTGCATCCCGACACTCGTTGCATGGATAGCGATATATTTTCTATCGGAGGGAAGGCTCGAAAATTCTTCAAGTCCCATGGCCTTTACCGGTTCAAATCCTTCCTTTGAAGGCTCCAAAGAGTTATTCCCATCCGATCCGCTGTGAGATTTTTTACAGTAAGAATTAACCTCACGGGCTATCTCCTCCGCCTTTTTTAGTGAACGGTTTAAAATATATATTTGTGCCGCCCCATTATCTGCGAGCATCATAGCAACAGCCCTTGCAACGCCCCCGGCTCCGAGCAGGATTATCTCCTCCCCCTTAATAGCGACACCGTCATGCTCCATTGCTCTTAACAGTCCGGGCATATCCGTGTTGTAACCCTTAAATCCGCCTTCACACCTTACAAGCGTATTTACCGCTCCGATGCGCCCGGCAAGAGGGTCAATCTCCTTTAAATACGGTATAACGGCGCTCTTGTGCGGAACGGTAACATTCATTCCAAGAAGGTTAAGCGCATACGCTCCCTTTACCGCATCCCCCACATTTTCATTCTCAACATGAAAAGCCGTATATACAAGATTTTCTCCGGTAGCTGCCGCAAGATTATTATGTATGACCGGCGACATTGTATGCTCAACCGGATTACCTATTACGCCGAGAACCCTTGTATGTCCGTTAATATCCATTGGTTATTCCTCGTATTCCTTCTTTCGCAAATGCTCGAAAGATTTATGCAATGATCACTGTCTGTATTTTCTGTGATAAAAGAAAAGCACGATTGCCTCAAGCCTTCTTTTAAGGATGATCTGGATCTCCTCCTTGGGATGGATGGGCTTTGTAAGATACGAAAAGATACCCGTTCTCTTCGCTCCCCACACATCCGTAAAAAGCTGATCCCCCACAAAAAGCGTCGTTCCGGGGGCCGTCTTCATAATGCGCATAGCCTCAAGGTAGCCTTTTCTTGAGGGTTTATTTGCCTTGTAGAGATATCTTGAGCTTACCGAATCCGCAAAAGGCTTGACTCTCGCTTCCTTGTTGTTGGATATAAGCATGGTCTTAAAGCCTATCGCGTGCAGCCTTCTAAAGAGCGCAACAGCCTTTTTATTTGCGGGAGCGCCGTGTGTTACAAGTGTATTGTCAATATCGAACAGGATACCGCGATACCCAAGCTCATACAGCTTTTCGTAGGGAATATCATAAGCCGAACCGATCTCCTGATCTGGATAGAATTTTTCCAAAAACATAGTTTCTCCCTTACCCGGCGCCACACGCCGCATTTTCAGCGCACATCGCCATCATCAATTGAAAAGTTTTCATCGCTTCCGTCGTTTTGAAGCATCTCCGGATTCGTTACCGCGCCCGGCATTTTTTCGAGTTCCTTGAATATCTTTAAGGCGAAACCGCTTATCGTAAGCATTATACACGAGGGGGCTATCAGTGACCCGACAGCCATAAGCGGGATGTTCCAGATAAAAAGCCCGGTCTCAAGCGCGATAAGTACGGCAAGAAGCAAGGTTCTTCCGATATATCTTATCGAGATCCTGTATGAGTTCATTATCGTTGCTATAAAGCCGTTCTCATACCTTGCAAGGAGCGCAAAGGAATATACGAAGCCGGTATAGAGTAAAACCGCAAGTATTATCGCCGCCGCAAGAAACCAGCCTTCATATTTTTCCGCCTTAAATGCGAGCTGGAACAAAAGATAGAGAGCATATCCACCGATAAGAAAGATGATCCCCATCGGTATACCTTTTTTAAGATTTTCTTTAAAAGCTTTAAAAAAAGGCTTTACAATATACCCTTCCGTATCATCTGCCATATGCAGCGTTATTGAAAAAGCCGCCGCGGTGGAAGCACCGATGGTTACTAACGGAAGGCTGCAGATAAGCCAGAAGAAATTTAATTTTATAAGATCCCAAAGCCTGTCAAAAAATTTAAAAAGCGGGCTTTCTATACTGAATAATTTCATAATACCAAGCAATTATTAAACTGTAAAAGTGTCTATGCATATTAAACATAATAATAATAATAGAGAGGCCACAATTAAGTAACCCCTCTACAATTAAACAATAATCTTTGCGAAAACGCAATCTTTAATTTGAGTGAGGACTGTTATTTGCCCGTTACCTCAAGCTCTGCCTCATGTCTTCTTGCAGCCTCCTCAAGAGACCAGTCAAGGCACTCCTGATAGTAATAGGAATTAGCCTTTGTGATCATCTCCTCAACGATCGCGTCAAACTCCTCATCACTGTTTGCATATATTGCATTCCAGGAGTAAGTTCTTATGCACTCCGTGGTCTGATCCCACTTTGTCTGCATATCGTCATCTCTCTTACCGCCTACAAATGTGGTTGCGGGAGCAAGTCTGTAGCCGCCCTTTTCCATATATTCATCAGTGGTAAGGCATCCCGTGAAATCTCTCCAATCCTGCTCAACATCGCACTTTGCGGTTACATTGTTGCTTGCCCAGTAATCGGAATTGTAACGCTCTCCGTTTGAATCGGGGTTGATTGCATCGAGAGCCCATGTTATATTGTTCCACTGGGGCTGACCGTCGTGGAACGAGCCCTGATATCCGGCCTCTGCCATGGAAGTGTTGATATCGTTGTGGCACTTGTTTCCGAGCTCGGTGAAGTAGGTATTGCCGTTCTCGTCATAGTCCCAGGTAACGCCCTGAGGACCGTACTCCATAACCATTCTTCCCTCGGGTGTGCAAAGATAGTTAAGTATCTCCATGCAAAGCTCGGGATACTGGGTCTTTGCTCCGATTGAAAAGATTCTGTTTCCGCCGTAAACATCCATACCGTAAACGATAGGAGTAGCCTCGGCAGGAGTAAGGGAGCACATCATCTTTCCGGCAGCCATGTGGTCATCGGTGTTGTAAAGAGAACGACCGGAATAGTTAAAGATTGAAGAGAATGTTCCGCCTGCGGAAGCCTTCTCAGCCATCTTATCCCAGGTATTTGTCATAGAGTCGGGATCTACAAGTCCCTCCTGGTAAAGTTTGTTGTAGAACTGGAGGCTCTCAAGATAAGGACCGTATGAGCCGTCAGCCTTCTTTCCAAGGCAGTCATAATAGTCGCCGGTAGTGGGATCATAAAGTCCGAGTCCAAGCTCGTCATAGCCATAATATGCGGTAGCGGTGGACTTTACATACATAACCATATCTCCGTCCCAGTCAGGCCAGATTGATACAGCGTATGTGGGATTTCCGTTATCGTCCGTAGGGCAGATTTCCTTCATATCCTTGAAGAGCTGAAGCATATCCGCATAATTCTTTACCTCGGGATAACCGAGCTGCTTGTAGAGATCCCAGCGCACATCCCATGTATAGAAGAATGACTGGTGATCCTCAGAGGTGGTTGCAACCGCGTGTCCGAAGCCGTATACAGTCGTATCGTCCTCCATTCCCTCGGGCTTAATGTGTGAGTTCTTCTCAAGAGCCGCAGCCATGTGGTCCTTGATATAGGGACCGTAATCGGCAAGAAGGTCGTCCTCGTTCCAGTCGTAAAGAAGTCCTGCGGCGATAGCATTGGTGTACTGGGTTCCGTCAGAGCCCCAGATAACGATATCTCCCAGGTCTCCTGCCTCCATACGGGTCTGGAGCATTCCGTTAAGGTCGGGAACAATGTTTATCTCAACATTAAATTTGTCCTTAAGGATATCTGCTGACCATCCCTGCTGAATTCCGGAAAAGTTAGCAAGCTGTGAGAAAACAGTAAGCGTGATCGTCTTTCCGGACTTTTTGCCTCCACCGGCGCTGCATCCGGTAAAAAGCCCTGCCGTCATTACACCCGCAAGTGCAAGAGCGGCGATTCTCTTAAACATTTTCATATTTAATCCTCCTATGTTCTCATCGCCTCCGCGATGGAATCAACTTTTTTAACCCTTGACCGCACCAAGCATGATACCCTTCTCGAAATATCTGTTCATAAACGGATAAACGATGAGGATAGGGATAACGGTTACCATGGAGATTGTATATTTAAGCACCTTCTGGTTCATCATTGATGCGGCGGCATTGCTTGCCGAGCTTCCGCCCGTGGACATTACCTGTGCAAGGTTTGATGAAGTATTGAGGTAAATATACAATCTGTGCTGGAGCGTAAAGAACTCCGGTGCGCTCTGCATAAGGATAAGGGAATCGGTAAAGGAGTTCCAGTGTCCTACCGCGCCGAAAATTGCTATCGTCGCAAGGATAGGCTTCGAAAGCGGGAATATTATCTTTCTCCAGACCGTAAAGAAGCCTGCTCCGTCTATCAGCGCGCTCTCCTCCAGCTCACCCGGTATCGACTCGATATAGGTCTTAACAAGTATGATATTGTAGGGCGCAACTATTCCCGGTATGATGTACGCAAGAAAATTATTGGTAAGTCCAAGCATGGACATATTCAAAAACCATGGGATGGTACCGGCGTTGAAGTACATCGTTATAACAAGGAATCTGTACCAGAATTTCCTGCCCCACATTTCCTTTTTCGTAACAAGATAACCCACGAAAGCGGTAGCAAGCACCATGACAACGGTTCCGATTATCGTCCTCGCTATTGACACAAGGAAAGCGTTTCCAAGGTCTGATACATGGAGCATGGCGATATAGTTGTTTATGTTTAAGCCTCTCGGATAAAAGGTTATCTGTCCCCGCTGTACAAGGTCGTTATTGGAGATAGTATTTATGAAAAGGAAGTAAAACGGGAAGAAACACAGTATCGTAAACAACCCGAAAAATCCGTAATCAAATATGTTAAATACAATATCACCAAAGGTTATTTTTGTGCTTCTTCTGTGGGATCTGTAGTATTCCTTTTCAGCTTTTGCGTCAAGCTTTTCCTGTTTAGTCTTAGCCATTTTCGCTCACCTCCTTACACGATACTCTCGCCACGGATAGCCTTGGATATTCCGTTGGCTCCGAAGAGAAGTACGACACTGACAACGGACTTGACCATACCGATAACGGTGGAAAGAGGAATATTACCCTTTGTAATACCGAGGGTATAAACATAAAGGTCAAGCACCTGGATAGTTGAGGTGTTCTGGGCGTTCTGGAATACGAAGTACTGATCCATTCCGTTTGAAAGAACATTCGCAACGCTCATAAGGAGCATAACAAAATATGTGGGCAGAAGTCCCGGAACGGTAACATGCCACATCTTCTGGAAGCGTCCCGCACCGTCCACCGTGGCAGCCTCGTATAGCTGCTGGTCGATACCGGAGATGCCGGCGATATAAATGATCGCGCTCCATCCGATGCCCTTCCATGTGCCCCATGCAAGCATCTTAAGCCAGATAAGATCGTTGCCCATAAGGTAATTGGTATTACCTCCGAAGGCTGTATTGATAAATCCGTCGGTGGAAAAGATGGCAAGAGCTATGGCGTAAACGAGAACCCATGAAATAAAGTTCGGGATGGTTGTAAAGGTCTGGACGATTCTCTTAAACCAGCCCACCTTAATCTCGTTAAGGAATATGGCAAAGGCCATGGGAAGCCAGCTCGTGGCGATACCGAGTCCCGACATAACGAGGGTATTGCGGAGCACTCTTACGATATCCGCCTTTGTCGCATCGTTCTCAAAGAGCATGGTAAACCACTTAAAGCCCACAAAATTATCGGCTGACAGCGTACCTCCCGCGGAATAATCAAAGAAAGCGTATCTCCACCCGTAAAGAGGAAGGTAAGCAAACACGAAGCAGAGCATCGCAAAGGGAAGGAACATAAGGAACAGCTTATACTTGGGCTCCATATAATACTTCTCTTTTTTGTCCGCGGCGGGGAGCATTATCATAACTGCGATTGCCGCTACAATCATAAGCAGGGTAAGCACAGCATAGATATAGAAGCCCGTGGGGAACATGGGCTCCACCTTCTCGGGTCTGTCGGTAGCCGAGATCTGCAGATACGAAACATAGATAAGCACAAGTCCGCCGGCTACTCCAAGCGATCCTCCGAGTCCAAAGGGAGCGCCGAACTTTTTAAGCCTCAGATTGCCGAGTGAGGTACATGCGGCTACGATGCCCGCAATAATACCAACCAGCATCAAAAGCGCCCCGATGTAAAGCAGGGTAACAGAGCCGTAGGAAATCCACTCTCTGTCAAGCGCTCTGCCCATCTCGGAAGTAAGGCTTCCGTAAGAAACCGCAGAAGTAAACAGGGATACATTTTTCCCGATAAGGGATGTGATTCTTGTTGGGGAAACCTGCGGAAAAAACAGCAGAAAAACAGCCAGAAAAGTAGCTATCCGCTGTACCCAGAAAAAGCCCTCGCTCCGCTTTTCCCTCGTGGTTACTTCATATTTCATTTTCATCCTCCATTGAGCGTCTTGTTTTTTTATACATAAACACTCAATTTTATTATACCAAAAAAGAGTCTGTACCACAATCGGTACAGACTCTTTTTTTATATTTTTTATCGGATAATCTTATCTGAACTTCTTGATAAGTGTAACAACTGCTACTCCGACTGCTGCGATAGCGGCAAAGCCGAATACACCTGCAAAGTCGGTGTTGTTTGCGGGAGTTCCGATAAGCTCAGCGCTTGATGAAGAGCATCCTGAGGAAGCTGCGGGAGCTTCTTCGGTGGTTGACTCTGCAGCAGGCTCGGTTGTTTCAGCGGGCTCAGCTGCGGGCTCCTCTGCTACTGCTGCATCATAATTGAATCCGCTTACGGTGAAGCTTATCTCGATGCTGCTGAAGGGAACTCCATAATAACCGATGGTCTTAAGCTCATCTACCCAGATGTTCTGGATGTTGCACTGCATATGAGCGCTTCCCTCCTCGAACTGAGGATTGATGTCACTTACTTCGCTTCCGTTGATCTTAAGGACAACATCGCTTATTGTGATCTCACCGCTGTTAGGGATATCGGTTGAGAAGAAGATAAGGTTCATGTAGTCCTGATCGGAGAACTCGTCATCGGGCCATGCTATATCGGTAGCGCCTACGGTGTAGGTTCCGTTACCGGCGATCTGTACATCGTTGAATGTTGCGGGTACGGAAGTCTTCTCAGCGGTATCTCCCTGGAAGGTGAGCTGATTAAAGAAATCAGTACCGAATCCGGTAGCTTCGTTATCATAAGCATCACGGAAGGTGTACTTAGGTCCCTGAAGTCCGATGTAAGCATTGTAGGTTCCGCCAAGGTCTACAGGCTCGGTCTGAACTGCTTCCTCCTCTGCTGCTGCGGGAGTGCCTACCTGGATTGAGTTAATGGTAACGGTGTACTCAACCTTTGAGAAGCCTGAAGGCTCAGCGATATACTGTGCGCCCCACTCGTTAAAGCCGCCTGCAAGGCGAAGTGCGTTCGCATAATCACCGGTGCCCTCTGCCCACCAGGCATCTCCTGCTGCTGCGTCGATTGCAACATCCGCATCATCGATCTTGAGTGCTACAGTTGCGTCAACGCTTACTGCTGTGGCTTCCGCATCATCAAGCACAAGAACGGGTGCCATCCACCATACATTTACAACGGGAGCAGCGAACTCAAGAGAAACGGAAACCGTATCACCAACCTTAAGACCCTCTGCGTTTACAGCGGTGATATCGCCTGCATTTCCTGCGTTTGCGGGATCATTGTACTGGAGACCCCAATCGTTCTCCTCTGCCGCATCTCCGCCAAAGCCTATATAGAGAGTTGAGGTTCCGGCATAATCGGAAGCTTCAAGTGCCTCAGATGCGCCTGTCTTGATGTCCTTAACGGTAATTGTGTACTCAACCTTGGTAAAGCCTGCGGGCTCAGCGATATACTGTGCTCCCCACTCGTTAAAGCCGCCTGCAAGACGAACTGCTCCTGCGTAATCACCGGTAGCTTCAACCCACCAGGCATCTCCTGCTGCTGCGTCAATGGCTACATCTTCTCCGTCGATCTTAAGTGAAACCTCTGCATCAACGGCTGTAACGCCTGCGTCCTCAGGAAGTGCAAGAACAGGTGCCATCCACCATGTATTTACAACTGCTGAAGGGAATTCAAGAGCGATAGTGACGGTATCGCCAACCTTAAGAGTAGCATTTGTAGCTACGATGTCACCGGCATTTCCGGCATTCTCGGGGTCATTGTACTGGAGGCCCCAATCGTTCTCTTCTGCCGCATCTCCGCCAAAGCCGATGTAAGCAGTGAACTCTTCTCCGTAAGTTGCTTCTTCCGCATTGGAAACAGTGCTCATGGCAGGGAGCATGGAAAGCCCGGCCAATGAGAGCATTGCAGCCATCGCAGAAGAAAGAACTTTCTTCCACAACTTTTTCATATTCTTTTTTCCTCCTATATTGTGGTGGCGCTTTACGCCTATTTATATTAACCGCTCTGCGCGGATAATACCAAATGATCAGAACGAACCCGACCAAATGGAATTATAACACACCTGTATTTGAAACACAAACAAATTTCTCAAATATTGCTCATGATTTCTTAAATTTTGCGTCAGGTTTTCAGGCCCTCGGTTTACCGCATTCGGTACAGAACTTACCTGTATTCTCACTTCCGCAGGAGCAAACCCATTTCCCGGGTTCCGGAGTCTTTACCATACCCATTCCCATCCCCATGGGCGGAATAGCAGGCGGATTCCCGGGCTGTCCCAGGGGATTATCCATACCCCTGACACCATCCATCATGGATCTCCCCATAAATCCCGGTATACTGCCGGAGTGCTCAGAATTTCCGCTGCTGATGATATCACCGCTATTTTCACACTCCTCAAGAAGCATTTTTATTTTGTCTTCTATCTCTTTAAAGGTTAATCCGCTTGCACCGAGGTTTAAAAAAATCGTGTTGTCTGCATCCCCTCCGATACCGCTGTCGTCAAAGGTCATAACTACGCTTGCACCCGTAAAAGCATCATAAACCTGAGAAGGCTTTATATTAAGCCCGGCAAGCGGGGCAAGCTTTCTTTGTGCAAAATCCGTCAGCTTTTGAGCAGCTTCCGGCTTTACACTATATATTTTTTTCGACCCGTTGGTGTAATCGGAAGTGTAAATAACCGTGCCGTCATTTTTCCATTCAACTGCTCTCCTGTGGCCCGAAGCTGTTCCGGCCATCATACCGTGAAAAACAAGATTGTAACAGAATTCCTTGAGCGGACCGTGGGGCTCATAAGCGTCCTCCAGTTTCCTTTCTAACTCCTCGCGCCGTTTTTTTGTTTACGGCATCCATATAGGGCTTGACTATTTGCTCCTCATAAAGCCCGTTTACTTCATCCGGAATACTGATGGTTTTTATTTTTGCAAAACCTTTTATACCCTCCGCTTCAAGATCGGCAGTAAGCATCCTTTCCAGTTCCCTGCTTCCGTCACCGGTCAGGATCTTTCCGACCTCATGCCAGCGCTCAAGACGGGCGGTGAGCATTTTAACCCCTAACTTCTTTAGATTGACCCTTCTTTCTTCGTCTGTCTGCCCGAATTTTTCTTCCGGGCATTCTTCTATTTCGAAATAGCCTGTTATACGCGCGGAAAACTCGGTATCGCACCCCTTTTCCTTAAAGTTTACCGGATTCATTGTTCCAAAAAACACATCAATTCCCGCCATCTGTCTTTCTCCTTCTCTCCCTGATTTGCAGCAGTAACAAACAGACATTTTTTTGCAGTACTTCCTCTTAAAACAGTACAGGCAGCCCGTCCCTTGTAACAGCGTAAGGACTGTCATAAACCTTTTTCATCTGTTCATAGGTTGTAAATTCTTCGGTAAGACAAAAATCCTTTGACCATGTCATATATGTAGTCCAGCCTATCTTCTTTTCGTGGATCATATAAGGATCCGGAAGGCATCCGATCTCACCGATAAGCATTATTTTGTTTTCTCCCGTGATCTTTTCAAGATCAAGGTATTCCTTCTCGCAGGCTGTATGCGTATGCTTTTCCGGATACATATCCCTCGAGATAATATCCGCAAATTCATCCCCGGGATACCTTTCGGCATCGGTCCCGTTCCAAACCCAAATAAGATTATTGAGTTTATGAACCTCCGTAAATCTCCTGTACAGAATGCGCCAAAGCTCTTTTACGGTTTCCGCGCCCTTGGCACCCCACCAAAACCATCCGCCCTCGCTTTCATGAAAAGGGCGCCAGAGGATAGGTATCTGCTTATCGCAAAATGGCCTTAACAGGCCGGCCATATAATCAATATCCGAGATAAGCGCTCTGTTTTCCTCCGTGCCGGAAACCACGGCTTTACCCGCATCAAAATCCGTATTCTCCGTAAAGAAGGATTTGGAACGGCCTCCGAGCGGAGAAAACCAGTGCCATGTAAATGTTATAAGACCCTTTTTATCAGCCCACTCCCAGGCTCTTTTTAGAGTACCGTAATTTTCCGTAACTTCTTTCATACACTCTTCATCCGTATCAAGATAATTGATATTCGGAGAATATGATAAAAGCTCAAATCCAAGCAGCGCCGGTTCTTTCCCGGTAACGCTCCGGATCCTTTCAAGTTCCTCCATCGCCATTGTCTGGGTATGCTGCCCCGTAAGTATCTTATCTCCGGAAATATCCGAGAGATACTTTAAGACCTTCTTAACGCAGTCCTGCGCATTTTTATTTACCGGTGTAAAAATCCTGTTACTCATAAAATCTCCCCTTTGTAACTTTTGTTTTTTATATGTCTGTAGAATCTAAAATCATTCCCTGCCTTGATCCGGCCGCCCTTGCTCCGTCATCTCTGCTCGTCCTGAATGGTGCAAGTGGAATTCCGTTTGCTCCGAAAATCCTCACCTTTCCGTAGTTTTTCCAGAAGTATCTGGCGTACTTGGGGACAGATACCTTATCGGAAGTAATCTTCAAGGTTGCCGTTCCACCTGTAAGTTCTTCTTCCTCCGGGTAGTCATCATAAATCGAGCTGTAATTCTCGTCATCATAAGCCTCATTTTGCCCGTCAGAAGCAAGTGACCTCCGGACTTTCGGACTTTCAACGGATGCGGAACTTTCATATCTTACATACTGCGCACGCGCAGGATAGTAAACTCCGTCATCTCCTGCAATTTCAAATCCGGAATCCCCGGGAAGATAATCATTTAAATATACATCTTCCAAAAATCCGTCATCACCATCGGTTACAAGCCCGGACTCACAGCAGGCAAGCTCTGAATATACCGAGTCACCTTCAATAAAGCTGCTTTTTAGACTTGGTCCGCAGGCATCCCACTCCCCATATAATCCATAGTATCTGTATAGAGCCTGAAACGCAAGTCTGTAACCAACGGTCTCTTTATTCAAAGGATGGATATTGTGGTATTCTCCGCTCTCCAATATAACCGCAAGTCCGAAGCCTTCATTTTCATTGCATACATCGCTTTGAGCCTCCCTCAAAAAAGGCCAGTTTTTGTCATCCTCCTCCCCTTCATTTACAAATCTCGGGAGCTGGACTATATAAAAGGGAAGCTCCGGATTTTCAAAGTCCGCTTTCCACTGCTCGGTCAAAGAAGTAAGAAGCCGTTTATAGGTGTAAGGTCTGTTGTCATCATCCTCTCCCTGATACCACAGGACACCGCAGATGCCATAGGGAGCGATCCTTTTTAACATACTCTCGTACAGCCCCGCCGGTCTTGTCCAGTTTCTCGGTCCCATAGGACCTGGATAGCGGTTTTCTCCGAATAACCTTATAGCCTCATCCCAGCTGGGGTTTTCGGCAGTCATGTAGTAATTTCCCACATTTTTATCAAATTCTGCCTGGTAAACCTCATACTCTTCAAGTTCTTTCAGGTATTCGTCAAGGGACTGACCCTCCGTCTTTTTATCATAACTTTCCACATAAGCAGCCGTCTCCGGATACTCAAGTAGCTTTTCCCTGCTCATCCAGGCGGATGCGCTGGTTCCTCCCCAGTTACAGCCTATTATACCTATCATAACCCCGGAATCCGGCTTTGTTAAAGCGTTCTCCCCCGAGTCACTTTGAACCCTGCTGTCATCTCCATTGTCAGGCCACAGGGAATCATCCCTTCCGTTAAGCTCCTCACTGAGCGCCTTCGCGAAATAATATCCCACGGCAGACCAGCAGGCGGTCTTTCCGGGTTCACACTTTTCCCAGACCGATTTTCTTTCTGCTTCCTCAAGTTCCTCTCCGACCCATGCCACCTTGGGCGTATAGTAAAACCTTATATGGGGATCACTACTCTTTTCAACTTCCTCTTTGCCATCCCTGCTGTTTTGGAGCTCAAGCTCCATGTTCGACTGACCGCCGGCTATATAGACATCACCGAAGTAAACATCACCTAAAACAATCTCCTCGTCTTTGCCTTCATTCCAGATCCTTACCCTGTATGGTCCCCCTGCGGAGTATGGTCCGATGCGGAATACAAATTTACCCTCGGATACCTCACTGTTTAGTTTACATAATTCTTTATCCGAGCCATTTTCAATACTTATGTAAACCATTTCTTCACTACTCTCTCCCCAGATCTTAATCTCTCTATCCCTCTGTAAAACTGCATGTTCCTTAAAAATTCCGGGTAATCTAAGCATTTCATTCTCCTCTGATAATTTGTAGTTTTTCTGACTAACACCATTTTCTCACCGCGAGGGTATATTGTATTTCCGTCGCGGAGATAACGCTCCGGTGAAATGTTCCACGAATTTCTAAGTCTCTGCTACAATGCGCTCTGGAGGGGAGCG
>JAFVCL010000053.1 GCA_017479285.1 Lachnospiraceae bacterium | reverse complement strand
TGGGAGCTCTCCAAAAAACCTGTCCGGGTAGATATGCTTATAATCAAAAAGTCAGGTGAAACCCACATAATGAACAAGATAGGGCATATCTTCCGCAAACATAACTTAATAGAATATAAAAGCCCGGATGATGAGCTTTCTATCGAGGTCTTTTACAAAACCGTCGGCTATGCAGGATTATATATCGAGCAAAACTCCCGGGGTAACAGTTCCATTGTTTCCGGTGAGTGTATAGAATTGTCGCTCTCTTTTTTCAGACACAGGAAGCCGAACAAGCTCTTTAAATCGCTGAAAAATCTCGGGGCAGGTATTGAAAAATATTCTGATGGGATTTACTATGTAAATGGGATCATCAATATCCCCATACAGGTCGTTGTGATCAGGGAATTACCGCCAAAGGAACATATCGTCCTTAAGGCACTTGTAAAAGATTTAAGCGACGAGGAAGCAAGAGCGTTCATTAAAAACTCACAGGGATATACCTCCCCTGATGACAGGAATAATGCCGATGCCGTAATGCAGGTCAGCATTTCAGCAAACAGGGAGCTATACGAGCTTTTACAGGAGGAATTTTATATGTGCGAAGCGTTAATGGATTTGATGAAGGATAAAGTAGAAAAGCGAATAGAGGAACAGGTAAAGATACGGGTAGAGGAACGTGTAAAAGAAAGTATCCTAACCACCCTCTATGACCTTGTAAAGAAAAACCTGATTTGTATTAAAGATGCTGTAACGCAAGCAGGAATAAGCGAATCTGCCTTTATCGCAGGGTTAAAAAAATATAGCGTATGATAAGTGAGACGCAGGAAAACCTGCGTCTCATGTTTTGATATTTGGAAAAAGAATAGTTAAACATTTAGGGTATTCTATTTTAAGCAATCTATAAACACATTAAACAATCCTTAGCTTCTCAAACCTTCCCGGTTCGATATATACATCCGCAACACACTCTTCATCTTTCTCGAAGTCCTCGAAGCCGACGGTCTTTCGTACCTCATACTTCATGCCGTTTGACTCGTTTACGATTTCCTTTGCCTCTGTCTTCAAATGAAGCGTAACCTTCTCGGGATGATTGTTCTCCTTGACATATTTATATACTATGACACTCTTGTCATCATACGCAAATACAGAGAAGTTATGACCTGTTCCGTAAACATTTTCACAAAGGGCGCGGCCGTATACTTCGATAACCTCCCCCGGAAGCCTGTAAATATCTGCATCATTCTCCGGAACAGACATAATATACAACCTGCCTTTTCCGTAGGCACTGCGAAGGAAAAGTGAAAAGTGGTAATCCCCGTTGCCGCCGTTTAAAAGTGACCAGGATGCATTGTTTCCATGCACAATCTCAGGGAACAAAATCTCCTCTTTATCGTCAATGTAACCCGCCCAATCACCGGTTACCTGATATCTGTTTACACCCAGCTTTCTGCCGGTAAGGCGTGCTTCCGTAAGTCCCACCTCGCGAAGTCTATCTCCCGTTTTTTCGAAGAACCCGGTCGTAATAACGGCATCGCCCCCGTTTTTGACAAAGCTTACAAGCTTATCGATAATGCTATCGTCCGCAAGCGCACTCTCCGTAAGAAGAACCTTCTTTCCCGTCCCGGGGAATACAGGCGTCGCCTCTATCGGAAGACCCACCATTCCGAGACGCATCTCAAAATGGTTTTCTCCGCTTGATGCAAGGGGGATGTAGGTCGGAATACCCACGGGCTTCCCGATTCCGTCCATCATCTTATCAATCTTTCTAAGCTGGATTCCCATAGAACCTACAAGCGGATTATCTATAAGGTCGTTCCACATAAAATGCATAAGCTCTTTTGCTTTTGCAAACCCGGTAAGATATGCCTGCTCAAGATACCTGTCCACCGACCAGCACTGGTATGTGTCGAACCATCCTCCTCCGTTTCCGCCGGGCCACGCATTATCCATATAGCGCATAAGAGAATAGCTAAGATATTCCGGAAGATGCTGATCTGTATACATTGGATTTCTTGTCTCCGTTCCGGTATATGTTGCATCAAAAATATCCTTTTGCACCTCGGGAACATATCCGGTAAAGTGGTAGGACTCACGCCAGTTGGGGTACTTTATGACCACCTTTACCTTGGGATTTACCGCCTTCGAAGGGCCTACAATGAGATTCTGCGATACATCCTTCATAAGCTCTCTTCTGAATGTAACCCAGTCCCTGTCTCCCTTTTCTTTTATGCATCTCTCACAGGTGCAGTTCGTGAAATAGAAATCATCCAGAATGAACTCATCAAAGAGCTTTGCGACATTTTCCGAAATTTCTTTTAAGCGGGTCCTCATCGCAGGATCGGTGTAACAGAAGGTATTAAACAGTCTCCTCTTTCCGGCCTCCGCACCCTCAAAATCGTCTATCGTCGTGGTAATACCACCCGAGACTTCAACTCCCTTTCCTTCGAGAAAGCTTTTTATTGCAAGGATCTTTTCACTGTTTACATCGAGCCTGTCCCTGTGTGTCTCGAGATAAACCTTGTCCAGACCAATATACTTCTCTATAAAATCATAGTCATACTCAAGTTTTTCCGGTGTCATCCTGTCGGCAATCGCCGCGGGAATATAAACTACTGTCTTAAAGCTCCTGTAATGTCCGCTCATACAATTCCTCCCTATTATTATCTAACATTCTTTTAAAACACCTTATTATGATCCCTTACCTGTTGTTCAGATCAATCCAGGCTTAAAATCTGATACCCTGTATTTCCGATCGTCTGCCGGAGGTCATCTGCCGTCATCTTCCGGATTAACACCCGATATATAAAAGGATAACACAAACAGGATTTATTTCTACCGAAAAATAGCTCTTTAATACCACAATATTTCAGATTGTGTAATAAACTTTCGAGAACTTCCGAGAAGGTATAAAAGGGGTATAAAAGGGATAAAAGGGAGTCATCGCATCTATTGAAAAAAATTCTAAAGAGATTTATTATGGGAACAGGGTTTTATAAAAGAAAACCCATAGATACAGAAGTAATCACAAATTATCAAAAAACAGGGGAACACTATGAAAGAATACTCATTTACTCCTCACGGAGTCTGCTCATCAAATATTACATTTGAACTTGACGATGAAAACAAGATTCACAACCTTGCCTTTACCGGCGGCTGCAACGGAAACCTGAAAGCAATCGGCAGGCTTGTGGAGGGAAAGGACGCTTCCGAAATATCCGGGCTTCTCAAAGGAAATGACTGCAAGGGTCGCGGAACCTCCTGCGCAGACCAGCTCTCAAAGGCCTTGGAGGCTGCTGTCGCGGGCGCGTGAACCTTTTCCCGGGCTTTCTCTTAAGTCCTTCCATCAAACACCCCAACCGCGCCGGATTAACGCTGCGCAAACAGCATCTTCTCTGTAGATTTACAGAGGCTCCCTGGAGGGTGTTCCTGCCTTGCGGGGATACTTTCCGGGAGTCTCTTTTTCTTTGCTTATTACAACAAGCGTCCTGTAAAGATCTGTTCCCGGAAGTTTAAACTCGTCGCACTTTTCTACCTTACCTCCGAGCTTATCAAGCGCATTTTCTGCTGCGCTTACCTCCTCAGCAGTTTTTTCAGACTTGTAAGCGATAAACTTCCCTCCGATCTTTACATAGGGAAGACAATACTCCGAAAGCGTGGAAAGATTTGCAACAGCTCTCGAAACGCAAAGATCAAAGCTTTCCCTAAGCTGCCCTTTCTTTGCAAAATCTTCTGCTCTTCCGTGGAGTGCAGTAATCCCCTTAAGACCAAGTTTTCCTATAACCTCACTTAAAAATCCAACGCGCTTATTAAGGGAATCAAGTAAGGTAACCTCAAGCTCCGGGAACGCTATCTTTAAAGGTATTCCCGGGAAGCCCGCACCGGTGCCGATGTCTATTAAACTGATTCCACCGCTTCCCCCCCAAAAAAGACCCGCATCTTCTGACTCTGATTTTTTACTGTCTGCATCATTTTTACCCGACTCTTTACTTCCGAATGCTGATATGCCTGCCCCTTGTCCGGGCTTTAACACCCTTGCGATGGATAAAGAGTCCACAAAATGTTTTACGACAACCTCGTCATATTCCGTGATCGCGGTAAGATTCATTACCTCATTCCACTTAACAAGAAGCTCGTAATATCTAAGAAACTTCTCATAGCCCGCATCGTCTAATTCGACTCCGAGCTCAGAGACCATATTTTTAAAATTTAACAGATCGTACATAATGTTTTCCCTACGCAATACTTTTCGAATCATCGTAAACTGGTTAAACATATCAAAATCCCAGATTATCATTCACAAGGATAACATGTATCCTGCCCTCATGCCTCGAATATCTTGTTATAAGAAATTGGCAACAGATTGTGTCCGGGGACTTACAATTCATGCATGTTCCCAGCTTTGCGCAGGGCGTTTGAAGTCCGAATCGCTGGGCATTAGTCGGAGCCGCAACATTTCTTGCCCTCTTCATTGCACCGTCAATATCGTCGCAGATCTTATTCATCCCGACGATAAACACAACCTTCCGGGGACCCTGGGCTATCGCCGAAACACGGTTTGAATTTCCGTCGATGTTGACAAGAATTCCGTCATCCGTCATAGCATTTGCGCTGGAAAGAAATACATCTGCATCATAGGCCGCGAGCATGGCGGCACGCTTATCCTCATATTTATCGCGGTCTATAAAATTATAGCTGCCACTCTGCAGCGCGTCCACAAGCCCGATCTCACGGGCGCTCATGCATCCGCCCATTGTAACACTGCTGCCCTCGGGTATCAGCTCAAGAGCCTTCTTAAGAGCCTCTTCTTTCGTGGCAGCATAATACCCGCTCATATTTCTCGATTCAAGTCCCTTGATAACCTTAGCCGCGAGCAGCTCGTTCCGCTTAATAATATTCTCGTCCACTTTATTTCCCTTTCCGCGATTATTAAGTATTGATTATATATATTTGGGGTGCTATGATAGCCTTTGTGCCTTAAATACTTTTAGTTATACCGCACGGGCGAACAAGGCATTTCCGTCCGCACGGGTATATTGTTTTGTGACATTATACCACACTTTGCTCCGTACTATGAAAAAAACAAAAGAAATCCCTCTCGTCGAGGGATCACTTTGGAAAAATATTATACTGTTCTCACTTCCTCTCATGCTTTCGAATCTGCTGCAGGTTCTCTTCAATATGGCGGATGTCGCCGTTGTGGGTACTTTTTCGGGACCCGAGGCTCTTGGCAGCGTTGGCTCGACTGTTATACTTGTCTCACTTTTTACTTCGATCCTTATGGGCTTTTCCTCCGCAGCAAACATTCTTACCGCCCATTATCTCGGTGCAGGCGACCACAACGGAGTAAGAAAAACTGTACATACAAGCGGTCTGATCTGCCTTATCGCAGGCGTATTGATCCTTGTTATCGGGCAGCTTTTCGGGCGTCTGATCCTGTCACTTATGCATACAAAGGAAAGCCTTATTGACGGTGCAGTCCTCTATCTCCGGATATACTTTCTCGGAATGCCCGCACTTGCGATCTATAACTTCGGGAACTCCGTACTAAGCGCAGCCGGGGATACCCGCAGACCCTTGAGATACCTTACCCTTTCCGGCATGTTAAATATCGCTCTTAACCTGCTCTTTGTCTGTGCCTTTAAAATGAGCGTGGATGGAGTCGCGATTGCCAGTATTATCTCTCAATACCTTTCCGCAATCCTTATACTTACAACTATGCTTCGTGAAAAATCCGATTACCGCCTTGTGCCCGGAGAATTAAAGATCGATCCGGGTATCGCAAGGGATTTTGTCTCCCTCGGACTTCCGGCGGGAATACAAAACGCGATCTTTCAGTTTGCAAACCTTTTTATCCAGACCGGAGTTAATTCCTTTTCGCCGATAGTTGTAGAGGGAAACTCCGCAGCAACCAATGCAGATGCTCTGGTGTATGACGCCATGGCCGCATTTTATGCTGCCTGCACAAGCTTTATGAGCCAAAATAACGGAGCCGGAAAAAAACTGCGTACTCTTAAGAGTTACTTTATCTGCCTGTTTTATTCCTTTATAACCGGTCTTGTTATGGGCCTTTTGCTTGTCATCTTCTCAAAACAGTTTTTGTCGCTGTTCACGCAGGATCCCAACGTGTTAAAGGAAGGGATGTACAGGCTTACCATAATGGGCTTTTCATATTGCGTCTCAGCCTTTATGGACTGCACTATCTCCGCATCACGAAGTCTTGGGAAGAGTATAGTGCCAACGGTTATCGTCATCATGGGCTCCTGCGTGTTCAGGGTATTGTGGATGTACACCATATTTGCCCATTTCCAAACGATATCATCCATTTACCTTTTGTATGTATTTTCCTGGACACTGACCGCCGTTGCGGAAATCATATATTTCAGTCACATCTGGCGCTCCTCAAGGAACAGCACTGCCCTGCTATGAAGAGCTTTGCAGCAGTCATCAAGCTCCTTATTTCCGTTTTTATCAGATTTCTTCCTTAGCTTTTTCGAGCGCGGCTATTACCCGGTCGCACCATGCGTCAAATTCAAGATCCGGAATCTGAAGCTCCGGATGTGAAAGGACATGATCCAGGGTCTTTCTTACGCCCGTTCTGAAAAGTACATGAGTACACATCTCGGGTACAACCCTCTTTAGCTTGCTGTTGTCGAATACGACCGAAACGGATTTGTCCCCCAAAAGCGCCCCCTCGAAGTCATATCCGTACTTATCTCCGACCGCGCTAAGATACTCGGCGGAAACATGATATGCCTTAAGCTCTACGCCGAGCGCATCGGCGATGGTCCTGTAAATCTGATCCCATGTAAGGGTCTCGTCGCCGGTTATCTGGAATGCTTCCCCGATGGCATGCGGATTTCCCATTAAACCTGTGTAACCAATGGCAAAGTCCGTGTTGAAAGTAAGAGTCCAAAGCGATGAGCCGTCTCCCTGGATTATAACCGGCTTGCCTTCCATCATGCGCTTTATAACCTGCCATGAACCGTTCCTGCCGTGGACTCCGAGGGGCACATTCCTCTCGTCATAAGTGTGGCTCGGGCGGATGATCGTGACGGGGAAGCCCTCCTCGCGATATTTTTTCATCAGGAACTCCTCACACTTTATCTTGTTTCTTGAGTATTCCCAGTGAGGATTTGCCAGCGTCGTTCCCTCGGTAATTATATAGTTTGCGGCAGGCTTATTGTATGCGGAAGCGGAGCTGATAAACATATACTGCCTTGTCTTATCCTTAAAAAGTCTGTAGTCGCGCTCCACCGCATCGACCGTGAATCCGATAAACTCGCTTACAACATCAAAGCTCATACCTTCGATCTTTTTAGCGACATCGGCCTCGTCGTTTATGTCCGCTGTAATTACCTTTACCCCCTCGGGGAGCTCTGCCGTCCGGTTTCCCCGGTTGATAAGCCAAACCTCCCAGCCGTCCGCAACCGCTTTTTTTACGATTGCCATACTGATCGTCCCCGTGCCGCCGATAAATAATGCTTTCATACCATACCTCCGTTTTTTAACTGTTTTATTTATGTCCGTTACTTCTGTCCCGATTATTTTCGTTTTCTGAATGATCGGAAAACTACAGTTTTAATTATATACAAATACACAAAGGCCGTATACCTAAATATCCCCACATACTATAAAAATTTACCTCGAAGAGAAATATTTTTATATTTTCCCGAAACATACAAATAGAAATCCTATAGATTATAAAATATCATTATCTTAGGCTCGTTACCGTTTTCTTACCTTAACGCACAAGTTATTACTTCATAAAACCTTAGCGGGCCTTATTACAGGCAAACAAATAACCTTGTCCGGGGTTTATAGTTTTATTTAACAAGGAGGCTGTTATGGTAGATGTAAAGGGACGCTGGGCGCTCGTGACGGGGGCATCAAGAGGAATAGGAAAAGGTGCCGCAATCTTTCTTGCCGGGCGTGGATGTAATATTATTCTTCAGGGCAGAACCGCAGAGCACTGTGAGGAGACCTTGAAGGAAGTAAAGGCTCTCGGGGTAGAGGCATATTCTGTCGGAGCAGAGCTTTCAAAGCCTGAGGAGGTTTCAAAAATGCTCGAGGAAATTGATAATCTCGGGGTAAGAGTTGATATCGTGCTTAACAACGCGGGAGTACAGATCGCATACCGCACCGATTACTTAAAGACACCCGTGTCAGATTACGAGCAGAGCTTTCTTATAAATACAATTGCTCCTATGATGATATGCTACCACTTCCTTCCCAAGATGGCTGAGTACGGCTTCGGACGGATCGTAAATACAACAAGCGGAATCCGCCGTGAGCCCGAGCAGGCGGGGTACTCCGCGAGCAAAGCCGCCCTTGATAAAGTTACTATGGATCTTGCAAATGTTTACGACGGAACCGATGTCATGATAAACATCACCGACCCGGGCTGGTGCAGAACTGATCTTGGCGGACCTCATGCTCCCAACGCACCGGAGAGTTCTCTCCCCGGCGTTGTGGTTGGTGCTTTCGTGGATGACAGGAAATCCGGCAGGGATTTTGCCGCAGGTCTCTTCCACGGGATGACGCTCGAGGAAGCCGTTGAACACGCAGAAAAAAATGTTCCGAAGTATCTCGGCTCCCTCGATTAGATAACGGTACATACTGCTTTTTCTCTTTTTAACACAGATTACCCTTCATACTAAATTAGCATTATTTAAGCAAAACGCCGCAATTCCGAAATGGATTATGCGGCGTCTTTGTGTTTGAATATAAATGCATTTATATATTGCGTCCCTGCTAAGCATTAAACGCAGAATCCGAAATCGAAGAACAGGAAAATCAGGAGGAACCCGAAATGAACGAGTTGGAAATAGTTGAGCTGCCCCCTAAAGGCTATGACGAAAGAAGGGAAGGCGTTACCTATCCCGAATTTAAAACCTATACATATTACTCAAATACCGTGGGGCGCGACACCAATATGAATGTACTTCTCCCCGTTGATTATTCCGAAGACAAAGAATACCCCGTTCTTTATATTCTCCACGGTTTCTTTGACGATGAGACCTGGATGGCAAGGGATGTTGTTGCTGTCCCGGAAATCCTTACCAACCTTCAGCAGGACGGCGATGCCGAGGATATGATAATTGTCCTTCCCTATATCTATTGCGATAAAAACCGCCCTGCCGTTACGGGCATGGATCTCGAAAACTGCCTGGCTTACGATAATTTCATTAACGACTTCGTTACCGATGTAAAGCCCTTTGTTGAAAAAACCTTCAGTGTTTCAAAGGAAAGAGAAAAGACCGCGATCACCGGTTTTTCAATGGGCGGTCGCGAGTCTCTGTTCATAGCGTTTAAACATCCGGAAATGTTTGGATATGTGGGAGCGGTCTGCCCCGCTCCGGGACTTGTAAAGATTGAGAATTCTCCCATGCACCCCGGCCAGATAACAGCGGAGGAAATGGTATTCGGCGATTATGTACCGAAGGCAGTACTTATAAGCTCATCAAAAGCTGACAATGTTGTCACAGATGCTCCGGACAGCTACAGAGCAATACTTACGGAAAATGGTGTAAGCTTCTACTCCCATGTACTTACATCCACCTACCACGACCCCTCAAGCGTAAAGCCGCACCTGTACAACTACTTTAGACTGCTCTTTAAATAAAACCGCATCTTTGTGGTATCTTCCGGTCGCTTTCTATAAAGCACACCGTTATATACCGGACTCAACCGGCAAATCCGTCTGCTTCTTTTTTGTGTATAAGATGAATCCCGATATGTCCTATCCCGAGGATCACGACCGAAATAAGAAGCACCGGATTTTTTCCGTATATTGAGAGCAGGAAAAATCCAAGAACCGGCAGACTTGCTCCTCCCACGGGAATTCCGAGGATACTGCTGTAGAAATCCTTCATGGTGCGCTTGCTGTTAAAATACCGTATCCACCAAATCTCGTAGAGCACCATAAACGCGAAGGACACAATAAGCCAGATATTCCAAAGAGACCATCCGTGGATGTTAAAATCGGAAAACATTACCGACGCGCATGTCACAAGTGCCTCCCCGATCCTTTCAAAAAACAGCAACACAATGTTTTCCTGTTTTTCATATTTCTCATAATCGACAGGCTTGAATTTTGTCCAGATAATGTTTGGAATGTAGAGCATCAAAAGATACACAAACCCTACATAAGAAAACCCAAAGGTCATTTCCATCACAAGCTTCTCCTATAAATAGTTTTCGGCCTTACCGATAAGTCACTTCCCGCTAATATATGTATGTCTGCCCTTCAGGGAGAATCGCGTATTTACAGCCACCGGACAGGGTTGTCCCCTGCGGAGACCTGCCATACCCTCACGCCAGCTTGTAAGTGCCGTCATTTATCTTCTCGAGAATCTCCTCATAGGTCTGGGGCTTGCCGTAGAAATAGCCCTGCAGTCTGTCACATCCGGCCTCCCTGAGGAAGTCGACGGCTTCCCCGGTCTCGACGCCCTCGGTCAGAGTCTGCATTCCGAGTTCATTGGCAAGATTTATGATAGCCTTTATAATACGGCGGGAATTCTGGTTTCCGCTGAAGTTCTTAAGGAATACCATATCAATTTTAAGCATATCAAAATCGAAATCCTTCAAGACATTCATGGAGGAATAGCCGGAACCAAAGTCATCAAGCCATACTTCATACCCCTTTTCGTGGAGAGTATCGACCGCCTTTTGAAGTCCCTCCTCATTCTCGGTAAGAGCGCTCTCTGTTATCTCAACATGGAGAAGCTTCTTTGAAATATTGTATTTATTTACAAGCTTCTCAAGCTCCTCAACCGCATCCATAAGCTCAAAATCAAGACGCGAAAAGTTAAGCGATGCAGGCAGCACGGGAACATTATTGTTTAACGATTCCCTCATATTGCTGATAACATTTTCATAAACCTTTCTGTCAAGCTTATGTATCTGGCGCGATTCCTCAAGAATCGGTATAAACTGGCCCGGTGAAAGAAACCCAAGCTCCGGATCTATCCATCTCGCAAGAGCTTCGCATCCGCATAATAATCCGGTCCTTGCGTCAACAACCGGCTGGTAATACGCCTTGATATAACCCTCTTTTATCGCTGTGTCAAGATTGTTCAAAATGTGCTGGCGCAGCTCATAATTCCTGCGGAGCGCATCGTCATACTCCGCGATAAGAACATCCTCCCGGTTTTTCATAAGCCCCATCGCATATCTTGCCCTGTCAACCGCATGCCTGGGCTCGACCTCGGAGTTCGCCGGTCTGTATGAACCCACCTTTATATCAAGATAAGTCTCGGATGCAAAAGCGTTTTTAAAATTTTCCCGTATTCTCTCAACTCTCTCGACATAGTCCTCTTTATTTGTAAGAACTATAAATTTATCGGCCAACTGCCTCGCAAAAGGATCCCCGTAGAACCCGTTTCTTATAATAACGGACATATTCTTAAGCAGTTTATTACCTCCGCTGTACCCGAATCTGTCGTTATATGTCTGAAAATTAACTATGTTGAAAATAAGAAAGACAGGATTCGTATTTTCGGCGAGAGATTTTCTTATATACTCCTCGGACTTATTGCTGAGATCCGTCATATTCGGTGCTCCGGTAAGAGCATCGGTAATAGCCGCCGTTTCGAGCTTGTATGCTTTCTGTGCGTCCCCGTATCTCTGAAAATAAATGGTCAGCGTTAATACTGTAAGTGACAGGAAAAATGTAATATAGTTTACGAGATCTCCGGATCCCATAACTACCCGGTTTCCCTCCCTGTCAAACGCGAAATTGTTGCATATAAGTATAAAGCCCACACCCGATACTGCCATCAAAAGCAATGATATGTATGGTCTTACAACAAAGATAAAGGTTACATACATGATCATCGAAAGAAAGCAGGTGATCATTCTTCCCTTTGAAAAATCGTTAAGTGATGTTGATATTCCGAAATAAATACCGAGCGAAAAGAACAAAAATATGATCGGGCGGCTGAACCTTTTCATATAATTCAGCTTTCCCCTCATATACAAAACCGAGTAAATGAACAGGATTAAAGATGCCAGAAGCAGTATCCAATAGCTGTATGTATAATGGAAAAATTCCCCGACCGTCTCGCACATTCCGGTAACAACATACTTGTTAACATAGCGGATCAGCAGCCATATCTCCATTCCTATAATAGAAACGGTAAGATACATGGCGCTGCGAACATCTGCCTCCCTGAGCCTGTCTTCTATATAAGGCGGGTTTTTATAGAATCCCGTCACATATTGGATCCACCCCCAGATGCTTCTCTTCTCCGAATTGTAACTATTCCTATTTCCCATATATCACCTTTCCTCTTTTACGATGTCTCTCGTTTTGTTCCCTGTCAAAAGGATCGGGTCTTAAATCATTGCAGTACAGGTACAAACACAAATAGTTAGACTCATCTATTTTTGAATTATACCACAACTTGTCCTTCAAATTGCGGTATGTTTTATCATTTTGCTGTTTTTATTGCATTTTGTCCATTTCTTCCGCGAGAAACGCCTGATAATCCGCCTCCTCATTGAGCACGATTTCTCTGAATTTCTCTATTTCGGCTTTATCCAATACCCGGGATGAAAGAAAACGAAGCGCTCTTTTTGCCCTGTCCGTCTTGATCACGATCTGCTCATAGCTCTTTCCATACTGCAAAAGATGAAGTGACTCCTCTTTTCCTACAAGCCCGCTCGTAAGGATCCCCATTGTATCATAGATGGTATCTGCGGCTATCGGTCCTATAATGACATCAGTGTCAGCAAGCTTGTCCTCAAAACCTCTGCGATTTCTGTATATATATTCGTACCACTCTTCATCTCTCTCAAAACGCTTTATATTAAGTCCTTCAGTATCAAGCTCATAAGAATTAACTATAGTTTCCTTATCATTTCTTTCCTTTGCCCATTTCCCGGCAAACTCATCGGAAAATGACATATAAAAGCCCTGTCCGAAATCCGCGTTTTTTCTGCCGAAATGCAGATCCGGCTCCCTTATTTCCGAGTAACCTGTATGAAACAGTTTCATTTTCATCTTCCTTTCCGGCCTTAACCCTGCTGCCACTTAATGTATATACCTCAAAATTATCATTATTTTAACCGTTTTGCAATCCGCTGACTTATACTTGTTACTTTTACCCTCTTTACTTCTTTTTTCCGTGTATTCCGTCTTTTCCTTGAATTTAATTTGCTTGTATTGTATATTTATATCTGTCGGGACACTTAAAAGTGGTCCGGTTATGTTTTATCATGGATTGCTCCATGCGTATGCGCAGGGAACTTGTGGGTATATGCGACATGAGAATGACCGTCGAACTATTTGACAGTATAATAAACACTTCCCAGGATTGTGTTTTCTGGAAGGATAAAGACAGACGCTTCCTTGGCGTCAATCAGGCATTCCTTGATTTCTACGGCTTTGAATCCGCCGATGTTCTTATCGGAAAAACAGATGAAGATATGGGATGGCATAGCGATCCTGAACCCTTTAAGCAGGATGAATTGCGTGTTCTTGCGGGAGAATCTACCTACAAGGTTCCCGGCAAGTGTTTTATCAGGGGTGAGGAGCGCGATATTATTGCGTCAAAAAGACCTCTGTACGAGGGAAATACGATCTGCGGACTTGTGGGAAGCTTCGTGGATGTAACGGATGTACTCAGACGCCAGAACCGTATAGAAGAGCTCCAGCTTGTTTACAGTGTTGAGGCTCTTCGAAAATACCCTTATTTTGACAAGCTTCTTGACGAGACCTCTATCGATGAGATACTCGATCCTCTTACCGGTGTGCTCGGCCGCGCATACGCCCTTGACTTCGTTCATTCACTTATCGCATCCGGCACTCCCTTTTCCTTTTCCATTCTTGATCTTGACAATTTCAAGTTTATTAACGACACCTTCGGCCACAGCTCCGGGGACATCGTTCTGAAAACAGTTACAAAGGCACTTGTTGAATATACGGAAGGGTACGGTCTTGTCGGGAGATTCGGCGGAGATGAGCTTCTCCTTATTAATTTAAGAGACCTTGATTACACCGACAAACACAAATTCTTTACAGAACTGTACAACAATCATAATATACTTCGCCATAATATCTATTTCGAGAACGGTGCCGCATACATTGCCGCCACATCAGGATGTGCGACTTTTCCTTACGATGCCGATAATTATACAGACCTCTTTAATCTTATAGATAAAACTCTTTATCTCGGCAAAAGCAAGGGACGCAATTGCTATATTATCTATGTTCCGGAAAAGCACAGGGATATTGAAATCAAAAAGCTCGTAAAACACAACATCTACACCGATATGGCAAATCTGCGCAAGCTTTTTGATAAAGAAAACAATCTTCGCGATAGACTTGTGAATGTCATACCTTTCCTCTCCGAAAACCTGCATATTTCCGACCTTTATTATATAGACACCAATGACAGATTCTTTTCTTTGCTCGATGAATCAGTCACTTACCAGATTGGGGATATTTCCGGACTTGTAACCAACGATATCTACACCGGAAGTTCTCTTGCCGAAATAGAAAAAACCTGCCCTCTTCTTTGCATTGCGCTTAGAGAGCAGGAAATTTCTTCGGTTATGATAGCCCGTGTAGGAAACGATGTTGTAACCAACGGTTATCTTCTCTGCGGAGTTACAAGAGATATGAGAATCTGGCAGGAAAACGAATGCGCTCTGATATTCTTTCTTGCAGAGCTGGTCTTCTCCGCTATCCACTCCCGCGGCAAGGATCTCCGTTGACAATTATATAAGCGATTCAATATTTAATCACCTGCCCCACACGAAGGAAATCAGGATTTGAAATTCCGTTCAGGTCAACAAGTCTCCTTACCGTGGTATTAAGCCTCTTCGCAATTCTGCTTAAGGTATCCCCGGGGACAACTGTATATGTATGTCCGTCTGATGCAGCAGATGTTACAGGAATTTTAGCATCAAACATCCCGTAGGTTCCGTACAGATACAATGGTCCGTACCAAGGAATCTCTATAAAGGCTTTCGCCTTTCCACCGGGAATAGTCACCCTATAATCCTTGCCTTCATAGGAGTAACTGAATACTAAAGTTATATTAGGGTTATCCTCAAGAGTCTTAATAATTTCATAAGGAAGTGCGTCACCCTGATTCCAGGTGACCGTCTGCTCACCGCCAAGCGCAATAGCAGATTTAAGAAGTTCCCGAAGAGCATCGAGGTAATCTACATGAGATTCCTCATGAGGCTCAGGAGTAGGATTGCCGCCAGACATCTCTTCAAATATTGCTTTGATCGTTACATTTTCAGTTCCTATATCAAATGTAGTCGTAGCAGTGTTTGCATCTGCAAGTGTCACTCCACCTGATGTAACCTGCCACTCCTTAAAAGCATACCCGCTATTCGGAGTAGCCGTAAGGGTTATCTCTGTTCCTTCAGCAGCTGAGGCCGCACTTGCAGTTGCCGTTCCGTTTCCATCGTTTGTTACCGTCACAGAATAAGTCGATGGCGGCAACTCCTCAAAGATTGCCTTTACCTCAACTTCACTTGCAGGCATGGTGAACTTGTTATCCGTGATCGTAATACCACCCGAAACAACCTGCCATTCCTTAAAAGCATACCCGCTATTCGGAGTTGCTGTAAGGGTTATCTCTGTTCCTTCGGTGGCTGAGGCCGCACTTGCAGTTGCCGTTCCGTTTCCATCGTTTGTTACCGTCACAGAATATGTCGATGGCGGCAACTCCTCAAAAATCGCCTTTACTTCAACATTACTTGCAGGCATGGTGAACTTGTTATCCGTGATCGTAATACCACCCAAAACAACCTGCCATTCCTTAAAAGCATATCCGCTATTCGGAGTTGCTGTAAGGGTTATCTCTGTTCCTTCGGTGGCTGAAGTAGCGCTTTCCGTTGCCGTTCCGTTTCCGTCATTTGTCACCGTCACAGAATATGTCGATGGAGGCAACGCCTCATAAATTGCCTTTACCTCAATATCACTTGCAGGCATGGTGAACTTGTTATCCATGATCGTAATACCACCCGAAACCACCTGCCATTCCTTGAAAGCATACCCGCTATTCGGAGTTGCCGTAAGGGTTATCTCTGTTCCTTCTGTGGCTGAAGTAGCACTTGCCGATGCCGTTCCGTTTCCGTCGTTTGTCACTGTCACAGAATATGTTGGAGAAGTGATGGTAAGCTTTCCCTTGACATATGTAACATCATATTTATTGGATGCGCTTTCACCATTGACTGTAGCACTGTACGGAGTTAATTCATAATCATCGACTTCCCTCCCTTGTCCGTCTACAGTTATGCTTGTAAGCGTATCTCCATCCTGCAGTCCGGTCACTGTAACCATCTCGGCGATATCGGCAGAATCACAATACGTCGTATCTCCCGGTCCCTGAGTCTGACCATTATATTCTAAAGTGATATCCTTGGCGGTGATTGTTAGGGTGGGTTTAGATGCTGAGGGTATTGTGATAGATGTCGGTACCGATGCATAATCCGTGGCATTACCTGTATTCACAACCTCTGCCAGAATATATGCGTAATAATTGGTTCCGCAGGTTTTATCCGCATAAGCAGCAGGAAGTGTAAAGGTTCCGCTTCCCGATGTGCCGCCTGACAACTTCAGATATGTATATCCGCTCATTACTGCGGTTCCCGCAGAGTACTGATTGTCCGTAATGAGCACCGATACTCTGTTGGCATTGCCTGCTTTTGTTCCAGTTATGGTATAAGGTACGGTTATTGTAGTCCCATCCCTTGTTATGGTTGTCTGCGAGTGCTTTATCAAATCCACTTCCTGCAGGTATCATAAACTTTTCATCCTCCTTTTCATCCTCTACTTCTTCAGGTTCTTCTACCACTTCCTCCTGAGTGACCTCTACAGGTTCCTCTACTACCTCGCTCGTTCTTCCCTTAAAGTAATTTAAGAAAACCGCTACTACGATGACCAAAGCGATAACGATCGCCAAAAACTTTAAAACTCCTTTATCCTTCTTCATAATCATATTCCTCCAATCTGAATCATTGTTTTAAGTAATGTCTGTCTGAAGCCCTCAATAGAAAGCTTCTCTTTATCCGTGAATACATCAGGAAGCTCTATGTTCTCTATAGGCCTTAATGCTTCACTATCCTTGGCAAAAAAGAAATAAACCTTCTTTCCTGCCTTTTCTATTCCGATCCTCTTTAATGCCGCTTTCCTTCCAAGGAAGCTGTTTGCTGCATTATTAAGGTTTTCCATGCTGAAAAATGCTTCATCTAAAAGCTTTTCATCATCAGATAATGTCTCTAAGACTATCTTTGCCCCGGAGATTCCTACCTCTTCTACCTGAGAAACCTCTTTTGTTTCCGGTATCGTTTCAGCCTTTTTATCAAAATCCCTTATCTTATCCATCAGCCCTTCTAAGCTTTCCTTCGCCTCATTTGAGACCACATGGTTATTTAAGATAAGCTCTAAGTCCCCGAGATAATTAAGGTTCTTTCCAGAGAGAACTCCTTCAATGATCTCTTCCTTACTGTATGATACCGAAAGGTCATGCGTTTAATGATTTTCCAGATGATTTTCAGAGCACAACAAACTTACCTTTCTGACTGACATCAGCCCGCGGAGTAATCCGTGGGCTAATAAAATGGTTCCAATATGCAAACCCTCAAACCAGACCCTCAAAGTAGACCC
>JAFVCL010000052.1 GCA_017479285.1 Lachnospiraceae bacterium | reverse complement strand
TTCGGAAGCTTGTGACGGTGTTCGTAAAGCCCTAAGGTTTTAAGGAGCTCGTCTATCTCAAGCGGTTTGTCCGAAAGGTATGCTCCGACCTCGACATTTTCCTTAACCGTAAGATTGGGTATAAGATTATAGAGCTGGAATACATACCCGAGGTGCTTACGCCTGTAGGCGGTAAGCGCCTTCTCGTCCATATCCCGGAGCTTATCTCCGCCAATCGCTATAAAGCCCTCATCCGCACTGTCGATACCGCCAATAATGTTCAGCAATGTCGATTTTCCGGAACCGGAAGGTCCGAGCAGCACGCAGAACTCACCCTTTGCCACGGTAAAATCCATACCGCGAAGCACCTCCTGCCTGCTCTCGCCCTCTCCATAGGACTTAAAAACATTGCTCACCTGCAGAAAATTTTCTTCTGACATTTTTTCAATCTCCTCTACTTTATTATTCTTATCCGAGCGCTACATCCAGCGCCATCATGACCGTAAATCCAAAGGCAAACATGATCGTTCCGAGGTTTGAATGCTCTCCCTCTGCCATCTCCGGTACAAGCTCCTCGACAACGACATACATCATTCCGCCGGCCGCAAATCCAAGTAAATACGGCAGAAGGGGAACAACAAACTGTGCCGCGAGTATCGTAAGGATCGCTCCTATCGGCTCAACCGCCCCCGAGAGCGTGCCGTACAAAAATGCCTTTCCCTTACTCATACCCTCAGCCTTTAAGGGCATGGATATTATCGCTCCCTCAGGGAAATTCTGGATCGCGATCCCGAGTGAGAGAGCAAGGGCACCTGTTGCCGTGATTCCCGTGTTTCCGGTAAGAAAACCCGCGTATACAACGCCGACAGCCATTCCCTCCGGGAGGTTATGAAGCGTTACCGCGAGCACGAGCATCGTCGTCTTGGAGAGTCTGCTCTTAGGTCCCTCCTCGCTGTGGTCAAGGTGCATATGGGGTATTACCCTGTCCAGCAAGAGAAGAAACAGTATTCCTATCCAGAAGCCCACGGTTGCCGGAACAAATGAAAGCTTACCCATTACCTCCGACTGTTCCATAGCCGGAATTATAAGGCTCCATATCGAAGCCGCAACCATTACACCCGCCGCAAATCCGGTAAGGGCACGCTGAAGCTTCTGGTTTAATTTATTTTTCATAAAAAGGACACACGCCGAACCCAGCGTTGTTCCAAGAAAAGGTATCATCAATCCCTGTACGGTCTGAAAAATCATTTTTTCTGCCTCCTTTTGATTTGGGCTAAGTTAGATAATCTAACGCTGGTTAGTTATATCTAACTTCGATTAGATTATATCACTCATTTTATAATAGTCAATACTTTTACCAAAATACTTGCATATCTTTTTCTGTTATTACTATTGCGACACCACACCGGTTTTTATATAATTGAGTTATTGATACAGAAAGATCAGTAATAAAATGACTGCCTTTTCCGGAAAAGACGACCCGGGATTTTACTGACAGAAAGGACTAATCAATGGAAAAGAAAAAGAAATTAAGCGTTATTGCTGCAATCCTCGGAGCCATCGCACTCCTTATCGCCCTTATAGTCGGGAGCATCATATTTTTCAGCAGCCGGCTTCTGAATACCATGAAGGAGGATGAGAAACTGTACTACGACAGGCTCTACACCATAAGCAGCGAGCTTATAAACGCGGACAGGGATTTCTATCAGGCCATGCTTGCCGCCACCCAGTACTATGATATCTCAAACGGTTTTTCCATGGTTCCCATGGAATCTCGTTCCGAGATCAGGGAGAACGCACTTGCGGATTACGATGAAAACAGACAGCAGGTACTCGACAGAGTAAACGGCATCCGTGATATTGCTTCCCTTGATACCGATCTTTTTACCAATACCAAAGACAGCGCCACCGGAAAGAGCTTTCAGGATATTCTCGCCGATTTTGACACGGAATTTGCCGAGTGGGAAAGCAGCTACGATCTTAAGAATGTCCGCGGAGACTGGAACGAGTTTAACAATGACTTTGAGATCACCAGAGAATCTCTCTCCGAGCTTACCGATATAACGGAGAGCTGGGCGATATACGAAAAGGGGACACGCGAAAAGGAGGTTTTAACCAGTATCATCACCATTGCTGTCTCCTTCGGCATTACTTCCCTTATTGCCCTCGGCGCGGCGATAACCGTCATACTTATAATGCGAAAGAGCCTCAATTATATGGTTAAGTCCGTCGATACCATGTCCACCGGAGACTTTGTTTCAAAGATAGATGCCGAGAGTATGTTCGGCGAGTTTTACTCCGTTGAATACTCGATGGAGGCAATGCGCTCCAAGCTGCAGGCCTCACTTATTGATGTCACGAGCTGCGCGGATTCAGTCGATAATAAGGCTGTAAACACAAAGAACAGTATAGCCAGCTCCGAGGAGAACACCAACAGCATTTCCGTTGCGGTGGGCGAGCTTGCCCAGGGTGCCATGACCATGGCAGAGGATGTTCAGCAGACCGCCGAGATAACCGGCGAAATCGGCGAGAGCATCGACAGGGTTCAGGATGCCGCCAAGAGCAATCTCGAAAAGGTTAAGGCACTCTACGAGGATTCCATCGCTATCCAGAAGCAGCTCATGGAAATTAAGAAGGCTGACGAGCAGACCGATGCCAAGGCCGGACAAGTTGCCGACTCCGTCGGAAAGACCGCAGAGGTTGTGGAAGAGATCAGCAAGGCCGCAGAGGGCATCATCTCCATCGCAAGCCAGACCAATCTCCTTGCACTCAACGCTTCTATCGAGGCAGCAAGAGCAGGTGAGGCAGGTAAGGGCTTCGCAGTTGTTGCGGACAATATCAAGGGACTTGCAGAGGAGTCAAACCAGATGGCAGGGGAGATCACAAATATGCTCTCCACCATTACCCAGTATTCCAATGAGAACAAAAACCTTACCGCAAGCATAAAGGATGCCACCACAAGCGAGGCAGAGGCTCTTGAGCAGATGAGCGCAGCCTTCGACGAAATGCTCGTTCTTCTCTCCGAGACCGAGAACGGAAACAAGGAGATTGCATCCCTTGTTGAGTCCATGACAGTCGGCAAGGAAAGGATCATGAACTCTGTTGATTCCCTTTCAAGCCTCTCCGAGGAGTATGCAGCCTCCACCCAGGAGACCAGCGCTTCCATAACCCAGCTTACCTCCAATATGAACGCTATCGTGGACGAGGCGGAAGAGCTTGGAAACATCGCCGGACAGCTGAAGAACAATGTAGAATTTTTCAAGGTCTGATTCATATCCCGGCTTTATCAAAATGTTTTAACAAAAAGAGCGGTGCTTTTGCAACCGCTCTTTCTTTATTTCTTTATTCGATCCTGATTGGATCCTTATTCAATCATGTTTTTTACTATCGATGCCCCTCAATTAAAGAAATTAACCTTGTTCCCTTCTGTTTTTTTACTGAGATATACGCACTCATCAGCCCCCTTATAAAGCTGCTCGAAATCCCTGCTGTCGCCCTCTCTTCCGAAGAACGCCACACCCACACTGGTAAAGAATCTGCTCCCCACGAGTTCCGGTATATCCAGCTCTTCAATTTCTCTGAATAAGGTATCTATTATTCCCTTTCCGCTTTCCCTGCTGCTATATCCTTCGATCACCGCAGAGAACTCATCGCCTCCAAGCCTGAAGACAACGGCTTTTTCTCCGAAGGCTTTCTTAAGACACTCCGCAACTGCGATAACAGCCTTATCCCCCGCGTAATGACCGTAGGTATCGTTAACCTCCTTGAATTTGTCGATATCAAGGATACAGAGCATACCTTTTGCTCCGCCTTCAACCAGCTCTCTTGCAAGCTTCTCGCCATATCCGCGGTTATATATACCGGTCATTATATCCGTTTCCGAGAGCTTCTTTAAAACCTCTCTCTCCCTGGCGGAGGCGACGATGGCATCAATATTTTTAAAACCGGCGATGACCTTGTCACCGGAAAATCTGCTTTCAAGCTTGAGGTAGGTAAACTGGTAGAAATGTATCTCTCCCTTATCCACAGCCCGGTATCCGTAGACATACTCTCCGCTCTTATCGAGCATCTCCTTTACCTTCTCAAGGGACATCATCTCGGTAAGAACCTTTTGATCCTCTTTGTATACACGATCCTTTATATATTGCGCGCAGAAAGGCTCATAGGGATAAACCTTTTTCTCTATGTCTCCGAAGCCCTCCGTTACATATCCGTTCAGCTTTAAGATGGTGGCGGTTCTCTTTGAAATATCCACCATAAAGACATTTAGATAATCCCGGCTCAGAGCCTCAACGATCTCGTACTGCTCGCGGATCTCATCCAGCCTGCGCGACTCCTCAGTTATATCAAAGGTCAATCCTACAAAGGTCTGGGGCGAGCCATCTTCTCTTCTTCTCATCGCTCCGGCGCTGTGAAAGTAGCACTCCGTTCCATCCTTTTTTATGCCATGATATTTAACATCAAATTTTGTCGAATCGTCTCTTCCGTTGACTGTTTTCCAAAATGCCTCCACGACACGGTCATGATCCTCGGGAGATATAACATTGATCCATGAATCTATGACATTCGGAAAATCATTCTCATCAGTATACCCAAGCTTTCTCCTGTATCTGTCGCTCCACTCACAGCCGATTATCTCTGAGTTTTCGTTAAAGTCAATATACCACGGTCTCGCTCCGAGAACATCATAAGCCGTTTCCATGGCTTCGGATTCTCTCTTGTATCTCTGCAAAAGATCATTAATTTCCTGCGCCAGGGCCTTGTTCTCACCTGTATATGTTTCAATGTCTCTGTACAAGCCTGAAATATCTCTCATAAATCTTTCCCGTAAATTATCTGTTATAGTAAATCATCACTTTATGATCCTCAGAGCGTGTCCTGACAACCTTAAAGCCATCTCGTCCTTTCGTCATATATACATCATATATTACAGTTAGCGGTTTGTCAAAATATCTTCTTTTCAGCCTTTACTCCGGCCTTGTATCCCTCTCTCCGTATATTATCCCGCGGCTCCCCGTCGCAAGGAAAAATCTTCCGAAAACCCGTCCGTCCCCGGCAATACTGTTTATCTCGCCGAACATCTGCGAATCAGTATTAAGCCTCGTAAGGGTCCGGCACTCGTCACAGCTTCGGTAAAAACCGTACTCACCGGCTATCTTCGCGGCAAAATAAAGCGCCTTGCTTTCCGTTAAATAATCCCCTCCCTCTCTTCCGACACCAAGCCCGAGGCGGTATACGATATCTCCCTCAGCGCTCAGACGCTCCAGTTTTGCAGTTGCTTCGTCATCTTCGGGAACACATACGGTCAGTTTACATAATCCGAATTCCCGAAGTGCCATATAAAACACTCCGCTCTCGCCGTTTACGGGTCGTATTTCAGTCCGGTCCGCGGTATCAACGAGGGAGAAGTTTACGCCGCAGATAGTATCTCCGTATGCGTCTTCTTTATCCTGTACCCCGGCGGAAGTCCGGTAAAATGGCTTGTCGCCGGCGATACCTATCTTTGTACGGTAAAAGCTCCGTCCTCCGTCCCGGCTTACAAACAATTCCCCGAACTGTCCGAAGCCATAGAAAACATCATCCCTTACTCTGTCGGAAAAAGCCTTAAAGCCCCTCGCGTTTTCAGGAATTTTTATGACCGGATCCGAAATACATTTTCCGTCAAAGTCAAATATCTTTACCTTTTCAAAGCTATTTCCGCCGTCACAGCTTACCACAACGCAGTCCGCCGGAAGATAGATTGCATCCGCAACCGACCAGACAATTTTTTCCCCTGAAGGGGACAGCGCAACCCAGCCGCTGTTCACATTGGGCTTTTCTATCCTCGTAAAAAGCCCGTCCAGCTTGTCCGATAATCCAAAAGGAAGCTTAAGCCTCTCAAAGCTTTTGCACTGATCCTTGGAATATATAAGCCCGCCCCTGGTCTTTCCCGTCCAGTTTCCCCTTGCTGTCACGATGACCTTGAAGGGATCCCTGTCGGAATAGTCGGCGTTAAGGCATGTTATATATCTGTTGCCCTGCTCATCGGCGAAGGAATTATCGCAGGGCTTATCAAGGTCTTTAAACGCAAAACCTCCGAGATCCCCGACTATATCTATGAGGTTGACCTCGCCCTTAAAGGTACCGTAGGCATTTATATGCACCGTCTCCTCGATCCCGTCTGCATAGTCTGAAAAATGTACCTCCCGGGATAAAAGATTTTTCGTCCTGAAGGGTCCTGTGCCTGTGTTAAACCACAGCTCCTCCGGATCTGCCGGATTAATGACAAGGTCGCTCATCCAGTGGATGAGATTATGCCCGCCGTTATACTGCGGTTTCATATATTCTGTCCGGAAATCCATTACACCGGTCTCGAGGTCGTACAAAATACATTCCCAGCTTTCGCCCCTGTCAAACGACCTGAAGATACAGTCCCCGTCCTCCTTGCTTAAGGTAGACAGGGCTATAAGCCCGGGCATCTTCGGACAGAGCGCTATCCCGCCAAGTCCAAAGCTCAGGATATCGAGCCCCCTCTCAGCGATGATCCTGTCCTTTCTTCCGAAGGTTCCCCCGCTGTCCATGGGATTATCGCCCTTTCCTTTTCTGTAGCCCCTTATCTGTGAAAGAACCGGCGTTATATCCTTATATTTTATGGCTTCCGCTGAATCAAGGCTTTCCCCCTCGCCTGCTTTCCTCGCCGCTTTCTCTATTTCCGCAAGCTCATATCTTAAAACCCTTCCGCCCCAGACGCTTCCGCCGTCACAGCTATAGCCCAGCTCACGGTTTCTTGCGTTCGGACCCATTATCTGTAGCGTAACATAAAGATACTTATCATCAAAGGCGTACCGCTGGGCGACCAGACCGGAAAAAACCACCTCTTCGATAAGCACATTTTCCGGTACGGGCAACGCCTCAAAGCTTACCCCTCCGTCAAAGCTTATATAAAGGGCAGGTCCCCTCATTCGCGCAGAGCCTAATGTTTGTTCAAAAGCGCTCATCTGCGGATTGGCTTTTACATCCGTATTCGCGCTTTTTGTGTCTTCGCCTGCTGCCGCGGTAACTCCGGCGCTTCCCACTATTATCGCTCCTCCATCCGGAGTCTGGGCGATAAAGGTAAGATAATCCTCCTTTAGCCCCTCACATTTACTCCAGCTTTTTCCAAAGTCCGCGCTTTTCCACAGCCCCTGGGTCTGGCTTGAATAATAGAGGACGGAGCTGTCTCTCCGGTCAACAATAAGATGTCTTCCGGTTCCCCTGCCGTTAAGATTTCCGTGGGCCGTAAAGGGAAGCTCATAGTGCCTGAAGGTCTTTCCATCGTCATCCGTTACGGAGAGCTTTGCATTCTGGCCGCGCCATGTGCCGCTTACAATGTAAAGGCTGCGCCCGGTACCTGTCCCGCTCTCCCCCACCGCTAAAGCTATCGGATAAGTCTCCCTTAGATCCTCCATGGTTACATGGTCTATAAGGCTTACCCACCTTTCCTCTTTGCGGTCAAATCTGTAGGCTCCTCCGATATCTGTGCGAAGATACAGACTTTCCGGATTTTTTTCATCAAAAAGGAAGGCAGTCACATAACCGCCTCCCGGGATTGGTGCATTTTTGTAGATATATTTTTCTTTTTTCATAAGCAGTTTTTCATCGTGTAAGAAAGATTTAAAGTTTATTCCTGCGGCTCCGCCTCATCCGTTTCCCTGTTTTCCAGAAGATTTGGGACAACCACCCTGTTTATATGATCAAAATTACCGCATATCATAACACCGTAATTGTTGTTCTCATCGTCATAAACCACCCTTCCGGGTATATAAACCGGGATCAGTTCTTCCGGGTCATAGAGCATGATCTCTTCGTCCATTTTGAGCTTTGTCGCTGTAGAGATATTCACCCCGGTATAAGAGATATTATTTAAGTGGACTCTTTCGTGATGCTCCCTGTTCATCAGCATAAGCTCGGTGGACATCTCATAGCGGTAAAACATTCTCTTATCGCTCTCATCCACCGTAAAATCGTCGCTTACCAGTTTTACGCTGTCGATATTGCTTATAACCCCCCGGTTGAATATTAATACATTATCCGAGAGCAGCTCCTCGAAAACCAGACAGAAAAGATTGTGTGTGGCCATGGACTTTATCGGTTCACTCATCAAAAGAACCGTCTTCTCGTTTATGACCTTCGGCTCGCACATTTTAGAGACGAGGTTATCCTCCTCATCATACCAGTAAAGGACAAATGTCCCCTTTTTTTCACTTATAAGATCGGTCAGCTTCATCAAAACACCTCACCGTGATCATATTTACCACATAAAAATTATATATAATACAAACCCCTTTTTCAAGTCCAAATAAAGCCATTGACCGGAGGGAAAATGCTCAATTTTTCTTGCGCTGATTTATATTATTATGCTAAAATTATTTAACCATGAAGTTGTTATATTATGACTATTGCGCAGCACTCATACTACTGGTCCTTATTTTTTCAACAATTATCCGCAGACTTACCAAAGGTCGTCTTAACAGTTGTTTTATGGACCTTCTCATAATGGCCGAGATCACTGTGATCGCGGATATTCTTTCGGTGCGTCTTGACACCCGGCAGGTTCCCGAAGCAATAAAGCAGCTTGTCCATATCGTCTATCTTGTAACGCATAACATGGCGACTCCTCTGTATGTTATCTACCTTATGATACTTACGGATACCGACTACAGGCTTAAAGGCCGTACAAAAGTCCTCTTTATCATACCGATGGCCGTGGTTATAACCATCGCCCTGTCCAACCCTTTTACCCACTGGCTCTTCTATTTTGACGAAACAAAGGGATACACCAGAGGAATCCTCTTCCCGGTTCTTTATGTTTCCGTTGTGATATACATGATCCACATAATACGGCTGACCGTGATCTACGGCCGCAGCCTCGGGCTTAAAAGCTTTATCGCCATATCGAGCCTCATGCCCTTTATGGTCGCAGCTGTTGTAATACAGTTCTTCAGAAGTGATTTTTTACTTGAAATGTTTGCAAATTCAATGTCGCTTCTCATGCTGTCGATGCTCGTTAACCGGCCGGAGGATATCATCGACACGGATACCGGCCTCGGCAACAAAAAGGCCTGTATGGAGGGTATAAAGCGCTGTCTTGAAAACGGCAAACCCCTCGAGCTTATACTTATAAATATAACGAACTATTCTTTCCTCGAGGGCATTGTGGGCTACGACGGAGTGACGACCATACTGAGGCGCATCACAAACCGCTTTGAGAGTACAAACCACTCCAATAAATATTTCTCGGAGCTCTATTATATGGGTGACGGCAAGTTTGTTCTTGAGATGGACTACCGCAAATTCAGCAAGACTACCCATATCGCCCATTTTATCAACGATGTTTTAAAAACACCCATAACCATAAACGGAATGGAGCTGGGTATCGACGCCGTAGTATGTATCGCAAGGTGCCCCGAGGATATAGATGCGGTTGATTCCCTTATAGCCTTCCAGAATGACCTGGGGTCCAGTTACTTCACCGGAGAGGTTCTCTTTGCCTCCGAGGTATATGTGGGAAATCATTACGACCTCATGCGCCAGATAGACTCTATCATCGAAAACGCGCTGAACAAGCACCTTTTTGAAGTGTATTACCAGCCCATTTATTCGATTCATGAGGACCGCTTCAATTCCGCGGAGGCGTTGATACGCCTTCACGATGAGCACTTTGGATACATTTCTCCCGAATTCTTCATACCTGCGGCTGAAAAGAGCGGTGCCATCCACCGTATCGGGGCCTTTGTGCTGGAGGAAGTCTGTGCATTTACCGGAAGTCCCGAATTCCGGGATCTTGGCGTGGATTACATAGAGGTAAACCTCTCCGCCACCCAATGTATGCGCAGCGACCTGTACAAGGAAATACTCGGGATTCTTCGCAAATACAATGTGGAGCACCACCGCATAAACCTCGAGATAACAGAGACAGCGGCCGCAAGCTCACAGGACTCACTGGTGGAAAATATGCGAAAGCTCGAGTCCAGGGGACTTACCTTCTCCCTCGACGATTACGGCACCGGCTACTCAAATATGGACCGCGTCAGCAATATGAATTTTGAGATAATAAAGCTGGATAAATCCTTTGTGAATGTCCAGAGAAATCTGCGCCGTGATATCGTCCTTGACAATACCGTAAATATGATCAAGGATCTCGGCATGAAGATAGTTGTGGAGGGCGTTGAAAACGCGGAAATCCTCCAGCGCTTCGCCGATCTGGGATGCGATTACATACAGGGCTTTTTCTTCTCAAAGCCGCTTCCGAAGCAGGAATTCATAAAATACATAAAAACACACAACAGATAAGCATAAAACCTTTAAGAGTATTCATATCCTATAAGCGTAAGCCCTTTTGCGGGAAGAGTCGGTCCGGCCGCCCTCCTGTCAAGGGCTTTTATTATGTCCGGGATATCCCCGGGCTTTTTTCTTCCAAGCCCCACATCCAGCAGGGTCCCGGCGATTATGCGGACCATATTGTACAGAAAACCGTTGCCCGTAACTCTTATTACCACGGTTTTATCCGGATCAATGCCAAATACACTTTCTTTGAAGGCGACTACTTCAATGTCATATATAGTCCTTACGGTGCTCTCCGCCTGGGAGCCGGCGGCACAAAACGACGCAAAATCATGCTCACCGGCGAAGTACCCGGAAGCCTCCTTCATGGCCTCCACATCGAGCCGGTGACAGGTAAAATGCGAATAGAGCCTCTCCGTTGGAAGCATACATCTTCCTGCTCTTATGCGGTATTCGTATGTCTTACGGCAGTCCTGATGCCTCGGATGCCAATCTGAAGAAACCTCATCCGAGAGCACAACTCTTATATCCTCCGGGAGCCTCGCATTGATCGCCCCGGCAAACTTTTCCGCCGGTATGGGGCTGTCACAGTCAAAAACCGCAATATTTCCCAGCGCATGCACTCCCGCATCGGTCCTGCTTGCGCCTGTAACAGTGACCTCTCTGCCAAGGAGGTCAGATATAGCCCTGTTAAGCTCAGATTCTATTGTTACCGCATTACTCTGGAGCTGCCAGCCGTGGTATGCTGTTCCGTCGTATGCGACCTTGATCCTTATTCTTCTGCTCATATTATTATATCGTGTTTACATAATCCTCGCATTATGGTATTATGTAAATCTATGTTTTTGGTTTACATAAATCTGAATATATTCAGCCGGCCTGCGAAAATACTGCCTCCCATATATACCAGCATAATTATGTAAGCCACTATATCTCTCGAAGCGTATTTAAGAGGCTTCATTTTTGTCCTGCCCTCACCCCCATGGTAACATCTTGCCTCCATTGCCGTTGCCAGCTCATTTGCCCTTCTGAAAGCCGATATGAACAGCGGAACAAGTATCGGTACCATCGCCTTTACCCGTTTAAACAGATTGCCGCTTTCCAGATCTGCGCCCCTCGCAAGCTGGGCTTTCATTATCTTGTCCGTCTCCTCCAGGAGGATCGGTATAAATCTAAGCGCGATAGACATCATCATCGCTATCTCGTGCACCGGCACCTTTATCGCCTTCAAGAACCTGAGTCCCTTCTCCATACCGTCTGTAAGGTGGTTCGGTGTGGTGGTCAGCGTCATTATGGAGGAGCCTATGATCAGCATGCTTATACGCAGCGCCAGCTGTGCCGCCATTATTATTCCCTGCTTCGTAATATGAAGCTTCCAGAACGACACCACAACATCTCCCTGCGTCACAAAAAGGTTTATAAGAACTGTTATCAGCATAAGTATAACAATCCCTCTCATTCCCTTTATCATATATGTAAATGGCACATGGGAAAGAATTATCACCGCCGCAAGAAACGCTCTGGCGATCGCGTACCCGATGGGATTTTTAAAGCAAAAAAGGGATATAAAAAAAAGTATAGTCCCCAAAAGCTTAACCCGAGGGTCAAGCCTGTGTATAACACTTTCCGTTTGATAATATTGTCCTAAAGTTATTTCTCGCAGCATAAACGCCCTTACTGCTCCCGTCAATTATTTGATTTATTAAACACCCTCATAATCTCATCCGCCGCCTCGGAAATTGTGGTGGCCTCTGTGGACACCGGGATTCCACGCTCATAAAGACCGTTCATTATATATGTGACCTGCGGAGCCGCAAGTCCGATCTTCTCCAGCTCTTTATAATGTCCGAATACTTCCTTTGGCGTGTTGTCAAGGAATACCTCCCCGTCATTCATAACAACAATCCTGTCCACATATTCCGCAACATCCTCCATGCTGTGGGAGACAAGGATTATCGTCATATTCTCCTTTGTCTGGAGCTTTTTTATCTGGTCCAGTATCTCGTCTCTTCCCTTCGGGTCCAGCCCGGCTGTGGGCTCGTCAAGGATAAGTATCTCCGGCCTCATCGCAAGTACTCCCGCGATTGCTGCCCTCCTTTTCTGCCCTCCCGACAGATCAAAGGGAGATGTAAAAAAAAGCTCCTCGGGAAAACCTACTTTTCTGAGCGCATCATAAGCCCTCAGTTCGACCTCCTGCTTCTCCAGCTTTAGATTCTTCGGACCGTAACATACATCTGCAAAGACCGTCTCCGCAAAAAGCTGGTGCTCCGGGTACTGAAATACAAGCCCTACCCTTGTCCTAAGTTTCTTAAGGTCATACCCTTTATCGTATATGTCCTCTCCGTTAAAATATATGGAACCGGTGCTTGCCTTTAACAGACCGTTTAAATGCTGCATAAGGGTGGATTTCCCGGAGCCTGTATGCCCGATAACGCCTATAAACTGCCCGTCCGGTATGGTAAGGCATATATCCTTAAGGGCATAAACAGGATTCTCCGTGTCCCTGGCATATATGTAATTTATATGATCAACTATCATCGACATCTTATCGTCCGTATGCCTCTGCTAAGCTTTCCGTAAGCTCTTCCTTTGTAAGTATCCCCTCGGGCAGTTCAAGCCCTCTTTTCTTTAATTCCCATGCAAGGAGCGTAACCTGCGGCACATCAAGCCTGAGCGCCTTTAAATCCTCCACAAGGGAAAACACCTGTCTCGGCGTTCCCTGCATTACGACCTTGCCGCCGTCCATTACAAATACCTTATCTGCGCCGACGACCTCCTCCATATAATGGGTTATAAGGATTACCGTAACTCCTTCTTTTTTGTTCAGCTCTGTAACTGCCTCTATAACCTCCCTGCGCCCCTTTGGGTCCAGCATCGCCGTTGGTTCGTCCAGTATAATGCATTTAGGCTTCATCGCAAGAACTCCCGCAATGGATATCCTTTGCTTCTGTCCGCCGGAGAGCTTGTTCGGAGATGCCTTTCTGTATTCGTACATCCCCACATCCTTAAGGCTCTTTTCAACTCTCCTCCATATCTCCTCCGTCGGAACGCCCATATTCTCCGGTCCAAATCCCACATCCTCCTCGACAACCTGGGCAATTATCTGGTTATCGGGGTTTTGGAATACCATCCCCGCGCTCTGGCGGATATCCCAAAGCTTATCCTCCTCGCTTGTCAGCTTTCCGTCGACCCAGACCGAGCCCTCCTCCGGGAGAAGTATGGCGTTAAAATGCTTGGCAAGGGTTGATTTCCCGGAGCCGTTATGCCCGAGGATTGCGATAAAATCTCCCTGCTGTACGCTTAAAGACACATGATCGACCGCGGTCGTAATACCAACGACCTCGCCCTCGTCATCCCGCCTTATATATTCATAAACAACATCTTTTGTCCGTATTATATCCATCTTAAAAATCACCCGGCGCAAATTTATCCAGGAACCCCTGCAGCTCTCCTATGCTTCCAAACTCGTGCTCTGCCTTAAAGAGATCGTAAAAGTATTCAAGCGTCTCCGCCGCATCCTCAACGCTTCCCCCAAGCTCCGCGGTACTTATCTCGTGCTTTGAGTTGTAGTACATTATATGAAACTTGTATCCCTCATCCTCTACCGTATAATAAAAATTATCGTAGATATCCTGCGCAGTGAGCCCCTCGTTCTCTGCAGCATTCTCTGCATCGCTTTTTGTAAGCTCCGCTTCTTCAGCCTCCGGCTCCGGCTCCAGCTCCTGCTCCGGCTCCTGCTTCGCATAAGCAATCTCAGGATTCTTCTTCGCGTAGGTATCAAGGCTTGTCTGGTTTTTCTGGTATATCCGCGTGGCTATCCCGACGAAGAGACAGAGCACTCCGATTACCGCAACCATCTGTATTATCTTTTTCCAGTCTGTTCTGCTATCCATAAGTTTCATATTACCATTTATACGCCATATAATCAAATACCTTTACTCAAAATAGAACAAAGCGAGTCGAAACCTCGCGAAGCCTTTTTTACCTTATAGAAAAGTTTGGCGAAATCTCCTAAAAAAAACGAGCCGGATCTCTCCGACTCGTCCTATGGTCTTTTAAACTTATACAAGCTCAAGAACAACCTCAAGAGCACCGTCGCCCTTTCTCTGTCCGATCTTGATTATTCTTGTATATCCGCCGTTTCTGTTGGCATACTTGGGAGCGATCTCATCAAAGAGCTTTGCAACAAGATCAACTTCCTTGGTAGCCTTCTTCTTTCCCTTGTTCTCTGTGGGAACTGAGGTTACGGGATAAAGAACCTTGAGCATCTGGCGTCTTGCGTGAAGTCTTGAAGGATTGTCCTTCTTGATCTCCTTTTCTACCTCATCATATACGGTAACGGTTACACCATTCTCGATACGAACGATCTTGCCGTCCTTATCTCTGTGGGAATCTGCAAGTACCTTTGTGGGATCGTTCTTGTCAACGATCTGCTTTACGCGCTTGCCGTCCTTATCCTTGCGTGCTACCTTTGCGGTAACCTTAACGGTCTCAAAGTTATCCTTCTCCTTAACCGCAAGAGCGATAAGTCCCTCGGCGATCTTCTTTACTTCCTTAGCCTTAGCCTCGGTAGTAACGATGCGTCCGTTGTTGATAAGTGCTGTTACCTGGTTTCTGAGCAGAGCCTTTCTCTGTGAAGAGGTTCTGCCAAGCTTTCTGTACTTTGCCATTTTATTTCTCCTTTGTAATGGTTATCGCCCGCCGCGCTCTTTAGTCTTACCGGCAGACGATCTGATTGCCATATAGAGATTTCACAAGGGAACACTTTGGAATTACCCGATGTGAAAACCTTAGCTTATTACTCCTCGGAATTCTTAAGTGAAAGTCCGAGATCGCTGAGCTTCTGAAGTACT
>JAFVCL010000051.1 GCA_017479285.1 Lachnospiraceae bacterium | reverse complement strand
TGGTTACGCTGCGCGAAAATGATCCCAGCAATATTTACACGAATGTGTCAGAGATATTTGATAGAAAATACCGGTGGTCCGACTGATAAAAGTCTAGATCACCGGTATTTTTATCTCAAGTTGGGGTCTGAACAGTAACGGCAAATTCATGTTTTCCGTAAAATTTTCCGCAAAATATTGCAAATAATCCGTTTAGACCTTAAAATATCTTATGTCGGTCTGAGGACGGATGTGAACCGTTCGGTAAGTGACATTATATTAAGACATAAGCCCGCGTTTAATGTGGACCGGCATCGCGGCAGAGGAGAAATTATGAAAAAGAATATCTTTAAGAAGCTGGCTGCCGTTATGGTCAGTGCAGCAATGGTACTTTCCATGAGTACCTGCTCCGCAGGAAGCGGTGCAAAGGCTGACGGAGATTACACCGTAGCCGTTATCAAGCAGCTTGACCACGCATCCCTTGATGAGATCGCAAATGCCATCACTGCTGAGCTTGACGCTATCGCAGCCCGCGAAGGCGTTACGATCAAGTACGATGTCTATTCCGGACAGAATGACCAGACCGTTTTAAAGCAGATTTCCGATCAGGCGGTTGCAGAGGGTGTTGATGCGATAATTCCCATCGCTACTCTTGCTGCACAGGTAGCTGCGGTTTCCGCTGAGGAGAGCAAGACCCCGGTTGTTTACGCGGCAATCTCCGACCCGACAGCTGCAGAGCTTACCGGAATTGATTATGTAACCGGAACAAGCGACGGACTTAATACCACATTCATTATGGATATGATGTTTGCCCAGAATCCTGACATTACAAATGTGGGACTTCTCTATTCACTCTCGGAGGTAAACTCCGCGACTCCCATCGCAGAGGCAAAGGCATATCTCGACAATAAGGGAATCTCCTATGTTGAGGCTACCGGAAATACCAATGATGAGGTTGTAGCGGCTGCTTCAAGTCTTGTTGCAAGCGGCGTTCAGGCTGTATTTACTCCCACCGACAATGTGGTTATGGCAGCAGAGCTGGCTATCTATGAGGATTTCGCAAATGCCGGTATCCTTCATTATGCCGGTGCCGATTCTTTCGTAAGAAACGGAGCATTTGCCACCTGCGGAGTCAACTATACCGATCTCGGTACAAAGACTGCCGACTACGCATATCAGGCGATAACCGAGGGTATGTCCGCTCTTAGCGATTATTACCTTATGGAGGGCGGTATCATTACCGTCAATACCGAGACCGCAGCCACAGCCGGTGCCGATTACAGCGCTTTCTCCGGAATGGGCGAGCTTGTAGAGGTTCAGACAACCGAAGAGTAATGTGACTTGTGCATTTGGCATAATATTATAAAGTATGTGTAATACATTGGGGCAGTAGAGATATTGCCCCGATTTACAACCTTTCACGGAAAACGGTTTTACAAAAGAGGATCAGAATCGTGCTTTACATTTTAAAGACTGCTCTTGAACTTGGATTATTATACAGCCTTGTCCCCATGGCGCTATTTTTAAGCTTTCGCGTGCTTGACATAGCGGACCTTACAACGGACGGATGCTTTGTACTCGGAGCTGCAGTCTCGGTACAGATGGCGGCAATAGGACAGCCTGTTCTCGGCATTCCGCTTGCCATGCTTGCCGGGGCCTGCGCGGGATTTGTTACTGCTTTCCTCCATACAAGGATGAAGGTTCCGTCGATACTTGCAGGTATCATAACAAATACCGGACTATATACGATAAATCTTATGGTGATGGGATGGAGCTCGAATGTATCCCTTCTCAAAAAGAGTACAATATATTCGATGTTTAAGGGACTTGGATTCCTTGGAGACTGGCACAGCGCGGTGCTCACCTTCCTTATCGTGGGAGCAATATCCGCACTTTTGATAAGTTTTCTCGGAACAAGACTCGGTCTTTCCATAAGGGCGACGGGAGACAATATAGACATGGTAAGAGCTTCTTCCATAAATCCGACATTTACCATAACGGTCGGACTGTGTATCGCCAACGCCATGACTGCTCTTGCCGGAGCGATGGTGGGACAGTACCAGAAGACGGTGGATATCAACAGCGGAACCGGAATCGTCGTAATCGGGCTTGCATGCCTTATTATCGGTGAGACGGTACTCGGCAGAAGGACAGTTAAGAAGGGCGCTATCGCAGCCATCGTGGGCTCGATAATATATCGTATCATATACGCTGTCTGTCTGTATACGAAGGTTATCCCTGTTGAGTTCTTAAAGCTGCTCACGGCGGCCATAGTTGCTCTCGCAATCGCTTTTCCCGCGCTTAAAAAGATGGTCGCGTTCCAGAAGGCAAAGACAAGCCATACCAGCGGAAGACGCTTTGAGGCAAAGGAGGGCAGGAAGGATGCTTGATATAAAAGAGATAAGTAAAACCTTTAATCCCGGTACTCCGGACGCAAAGCAGGCGCTTAATAAGCTGTCCCTCCATCTTGATGACGGAGATTTCGTAACGATAATAGGCTCAAACGGAGCCGGCAAATCGACGCTTTTCAACGCTATCGCCGGAAGCTTTTATGTGGATGAGGGAAGTGTGATCTTAGGCGGTCAGGATATAACATTTCTCGAAGAGCACAAAAGGAGCCGGATAATCGGCAGGATGTTCCAGGACCCCTTAAAGGGAACGGCGCCCTCTATGACGATAGAAGAAAACCTTGCCCTTGCGTACCTCCGCTCCGCAGAAGGGACATCGCCCTTCAGCCATATAAGCGGACGCGACAAGCAGATATTCCGGGAAAAGCTCTCGATGCTGGGGATGGGACTTGAGGATCGCATGAAGCACCAGGTCGGTCTTTTGTCCGGAGGACAGAGACAGGCACTTACGCTTCTAATGGCGACAATGGTTACGCCAAAGCTCCTTTTGCTGGACGAGCATACCGCCGCGCTTGATCCCGCCACAGCGGATAAGGTAATAGAGCTTACAAGGGATATAGTCGGAAGAAACCATATTACCTGTCTTATGATAACGCACAATATGAAGCAGGCTCTTGAGATCGGTAACAGGACATTTCTCATGGCTGACGGAAACATTGTGTATGATGTGAAGGGTGAGGAGAGAAAAGGACTTACCGTGGAGGACCTGCTTGAGAGGTTTAAGGCGGGGACGGGTAAGGCCATGGACAATGACAGGATCCTTTTGTCATAAGCAGGGTTATGGTACGGCGTTTCCGGAAATGCCGATTGATTTAAAAACGCCGAAAGTATAACGGGAGAATTAACAGTATGGCTACAATAAGAGATGTTGCAAAGCTTGCAGGAGTGGCGGTTTCAACTGTATCAAAGGTAATAAATAATTATCCGAATGTCTCGGAGGAGACGGCCGCAAGGGTAAATAAGGCAATAGAAGAACTGAAGTTTACACCGAATGTGGTTGCTGCCTCGCTCTCATCAAAGCAGTCCGGAAGAATCGGACTTATAATAAACACGGATGTTCAGACCTCGGCTATCGACGAGATATCCATGCAGTATCTTTCGGGCGCTGTTTCGCGGGCGCAGGAGCTGAGAGTATCGGTGGTTCCGATCTTTTTCTCTATGATAGAGGGTATGGACGAAGGTGAGATAGAAAAGTATTTTCAGTCACAGAACATAAAGGGACTTGTGGTATACGGAATGTCGAAGGACGACTATGTCCTTCAGCGCGTTATCGCAAGGGAGCAGTTTAAGAGTGTCCTTGTTGATGTACCGATCGTAAACGAGAGTACCTCGAATATCGGAGTTGACCATAAGCAGGCTCAGAAGGATGTTGCGCGAAAGACGATAATGGAGAACAATACCTTCCACAGTCAGGTGCTCTACATATCCGGAAAGAAAAACGGTTATGTATCCGATGAGAGACTCTCCGGTATGCTTGAGCTTGCCCGGGAGATGGAGCTTGCCGTCAGCCTTCACTGCGGCGAGTTTTCGGAGCGCCGCGCCAGGGAGATCACGATAAAGTATGGAAGTATGCATGATATTATAATCTGCGCTTCCGATATGATGGCAATAGGAGCCATGAGAGCACTTACGGATATGGATATTTTCCGCCCGGTATGCGGCTTCGACGGAATCTCCCTCATGGGATATGCGGGAAAGCAGATGAACACTGTAAAGCAGAATTTCCGTGATATTTCTTCAGAGGCGGTTGCGGAATGCACAAGGCTTATCAGCGGCGGCAAAGGCCAGAAGATCATAGTTCCCCATGAACTTGTAAGGATCGAGTATCTTGATATGATAAGATAATAAAAAAGGACACATTGTCGGGAATATCACAATGTGTCTTTTTTTCAGATGTCTTTATTGTGCTAATATATTTACAAATAAAGCTTTATGCACTGTATTTATTTAGTCCTGCGGTAAAGGCGGACTCGCTGATTCCGGCTTGCATAGCAGCATCCTTTATGTTAAGCAGGTTTTTCTTTACGAGGTCGTAGAGAGTGGTAAGGACGCGTTCCTTTGTACGTTCCTCTATTTGTTCCTCTACACGCTGCTCTAACCGTTCCTCTACACGCTGCTCTAACCGTTCTTCTACACGCTGCTCTAACTGTTCCTCTACACGCTGCGCTAACTGTTCTTCTACACGCTGTTTTACCTGTTCTTCTACACGCTGGTCTACTTTATCTTTCATTAATTCCATCAATGCTTCACACATATAAAATTCCTCCTGTAAAAGCTCGTATAGCTCCCTGTTTGCTGAAATGCTGACCTGCATTACGGCATCGGCATTATTCCTGTCATCAGGGGAGGTATATCCCTGTGAGTTTTTAATGAACGCTCTTGCTTCTTCGTCGCTCAAATCCTTTACCAGAGCTCTAAGGACGATATGCTCCTTTGGCGGTAATTCCTTTATTACAACGATCTGTATGGGGATATTGATGATCCCATATACATAGTAAATCCCATCAGAATATTTTTCAATACCAGCCCCGGGAGTTTTGCTCGATATATAATCCTGCATAGCCGACGGTTTTGTAAAAGACCTCGATAGAAAGCTCATCATCCGGGCTTTTATATTCTATTAAGTTATGTTTGCGGAAGATATG
>JAFVCL010000050.1 GCA_017479285.1 Lachnospiraceae bacterium | reverse complement strand
CAGTTCTTTGCGGCGGTGTCTGCGCTCTTATGCAGGCTGGTTTTGAGACCCTTGTAGAGGCAGGATACGATCCCAGAAATGCTTACTTTGAGTGTATCCACGAGATGAAGCTTATCGTAGACCTCATCTATCAGTCAGGCTTTGCCGGAATGAGATATTCAATCTCCAACACTGCAGAGTACGGCGATTACATCACCGGACCCAAGATCATCACCGAAGATACCAAGAAGGCTATGAAGAAGATCCTTTCCGATATCCAGGACGGTACTTTTGCGAAGGAATTCCTTCTTGATATGTCTCCTGCCGGAAAGCAGGTTCATTTCCAGGCTATGAGAAAGCTTGCCGCCGAGCATCCCGCTGAGAAGGTGGGCGAGGAAGTTCGTAAGCTTTACAGCTGGAACAATGAAGAGGATAAGCTTATCAACAACTAATCCTGTTAAATAGTTTTAACCGGTCAATTAGTTTTAATGATTTAGCGACGCCCGGATCGGGCATACGTTACACGCAAAACGCTTGCGGGCGTATGTCCTTCTCCGGGCTTTTTTTAAAAATAAAACACAGGAGGATAATGTCATGGGAATGACAATGACGCAGAAGATCCTTGCCAAAGCGGCAGGTCTTGACGAGGTTAAAGCGGGACAGCTTATTATGGCTAAGCTCGATCTTGTTCTCGGAAACGATATAACCAGTCCGGTTGCTATAAAAGAACTGGACAAGATGAAGGTTGAAGGAGTTTTTGACAAGGATAAGATCGCTCTTGTTCCGGATCATTTCGCTCCCAACAAGGATATTAAATCCGCTGAGCATTGTAAATGCGTAAGGGAATTTGCCAGAAGAAATGAGATAACCAATTATTTCGAGATGGGTGATATGGGTATCGAGCACGCGCTTCTTCCCGAAAAGGGTCTTACCGTTCCGGGAGATGTCATTATCGGAGCAGACTCCCATACCTGTACCTACGGAGCTCTCGGTGCATTTTCCACCGGCGTCGGTTCTACCGATATGGCTGCGGGAATGGCTACCGGAGAGGCGTGGTTCAAGGTTCCTTCCGCCATTAAGTTTAATCTCATCGGAAAGCCCTCAAAATGGGTTTCCGGAAAGGATGTTATCCTCCATATTATCGGAATGATAGGAGTGGATGGTGCGCTTTACCGCTCTATGGAGTTTACCGGACCGGGCGTATCCGAGCTTTCACTGGATGACCGTTTTACCATCGCAAATATGGCTATCGAGGCAGGGGGAAAGAACGGAATATTCCCTGTTGACGACAAGACGGTTGCATATCTTAAGGAGCATACAAAGAGAGAGTACAAGGTATTTGAAGCGGATGCGGATGCCGAATATGACGAGGAGTACACCATCGACCTTTCGGCTCTTCGTCCTACGGTTTCCTTCCCCCATCTTCCGGAAAATACTCATACCATTGATGAGATAAAGGAAATGGATCCCATTAAGGTTGATCAGGTTGTTATCGGCTCCTGCACCAACGGAAGGATCGATGATTTGAGAATTGCCGCTAAGGTGCTTAAGGGAAGACATAAGACCGCCGATATGAGGCTTATCGTTATTCCCGCCACACAGGCTGTTTATATGCAGGCAATGGAAGAGGGGCTTATCAAAACCTTTATCGAAGCCGGAGCTGTTGTTTCCACGCCTACCTGCGGACCCTGCCTTGGCGGTTACATGGGCGTTCTTGCAAAGGGTGAGCGCTGCATTTCCACAACAAACAGGAACTTTGTAGGTCGTATGGGTCATGTTGAATCCGAGGTTTATCTTGCAAGCCCTGCAGTGGCCGCTGCAAGCGCCGTAACAGGAAAGATCTCATGCCCTTGTGAGCTTGGTTTATAGGAGGATATACGATAATGAACGCTAAAGGAACAGTTTTTAAGTACGGCGATAATGTGGATACGGATGTTATCATCCCCGCAAGATACCTTAATTCCTCCGACCCTGCCGAGCTTGCAACCCATTGCATGGAGGATATAGATACGGAGTTCGTCAAGAAGGTAAAGAAGGGTGACATCATTGTTGCAAACAAGAATTTCGGCTGCGGTTCTTCAAGAGAGCATGCGCCTATCTCCATCAAGGCTTCGGGAGTAAGCTGTGTTATCGCGGAGACCTTTGCAAGAATCTTTTACAGAAACGCTATCAATATCGGACTGCCAATCATCGAGTGTCCGGAGGCTGCAAAGGCTATTGATGCGGGGGATGAGGTTGAGGTAAACTTTGATACCGGTGTCATAACCGACATTACCAAGAATCAATCCTTTAAGGGACAAGCTTTCCCTGAGTTTATGCAGAAGATAATCGCATGCGAGGGGCTTGTTAATTACATCAATAGCAGGCAGTAAGAACTTTTGGCTTATTTGTTTTTAATTTGATTAAGAATTGATATTTGTTACGAGGTTATATAAGTTAAGGTTTAATAGTGGGACGGTGGTCTCTATATAATGTTCAACGCACACACGGCTCGCGCCTCGGTATCGCAGGCGTAGCGGTACTAAACTCGCTTTGACAAGCTCGTTAAGTACCGACGCTGCTTTACGGTGTGCTTATGAATATAATATAGAGCCCACCGTCTTTTGATATTAAATAATTTAAGTTTTAATCATAATGTTGTAAAGGATACTTTGGGTGGATATGAAGATGTAATATAGTTGGAAAAGAGATTGGTTCGGAAAAATATCAAAAGTCGCTTGATGTTTTACGGAAAAATATTGTTTGGAATTTGACATATTTCCGAATGGTATTTATAATTAAATAATAAATAAGGGTTCAGGAGGAGTGCTTACATGAAGTCCTGTAAGGAAATGTCGATTGAATGGAAAATATCGGAAAGAAGTGTTACCAAGTTCTGTAAGGACGGGAAAATACCGGGCGCTGTGAAAAATGGGAAAAAGTGGCAGATACCGGATGATGCAAAGCGCCCTGCGGACAGCCGTATTGTCAATGGATTATATGTTAAGGCAGAAAGCGAAAAAGCAAAAAAACCTCTTCCTGTTGGGATTTCTGATTATATTCGCGCCCAGTCTGAATATTATTATGTTGATAAAACTATGCTTATCAAAGAATTTCTGGATCGAAAGGTGTTGGTATCATTATTTACAAGGCCGAGAAGATTTGGAAAGACTTTGAATATGGATATGCTTCGTGTGTTCTTTGAAATCTCCGACGAAGATACAAGCAGGTATTTTGTCGATAAGAAAATCTGGAAATGCGGCGAAGAGTACAGAAAGCATCAGGGAAAGTATCCGGTAATATTTCTTACTTTTAAAGATGTCAAATTTGATTCCTGGGAAGCTACATTTGCTAAGATTGCAGGACTTCTCCAAGAGGAATTTGGAAGACATATAGTATTAAGAAACAGCGATAAAATTGAAAAATACGAGAAGGAGTATTTTGAAAGGATACTTAGCGGAAAGGCGGATGAGGTTGATCTTTCCGCTTCTCTTCAAAAGCTCTCAAAAATGCTTGCGGCTCATTATGGCAAGGCTCCTATAATTATCATTGATGAGTACGATACTCCGATACAGGAAGGCTATTCAAAGGAGTTTTATGATGATATTATCGGCTTTATGAGGAATTTCTTTTCCGGAGCATTTAAGGACAATAGTAATCTTTCATACGGTTTTTTGACAGGAATCTTGAGAATTGCACAGGAAAGTATTTTCAGCGGATTAAATAATATTACAGTCAATTCTGTAATGGATGATGAATACGATAGTTTCTTTGGATTTACCGATAATGAAGTAAACAAAATGCTTGCCTACTATGGAGGATACGACAAAAAAGAAGAGATTAAAGACTGGTATGACGGGTATCGTTTTGGAGATAAAGAGATATATAATCCCTGGTCTGTTATAAATTATATTTCAAGAGGCTTCCAACCGCAGGCATACGGCGTAAATACAGGTAAAAATGAGATTTTAGAAGATGTACTGAAGACAGCTACTGATGATATACAAGAGAAGCTATTTTCCCTTTTGCAGGGAGAAAGAGTTATCGCAAGGATAGATCAAAATGTAGTTTACAGACTACTTACTGAAGATCCGTCAAATATATACAGTCTTCTTTTGGTGGCAGGATATTTAAAAATCCTCAATAAACAGATGCAGGGAGACGGCTTATGGCTCTGCGAGGTATCTATTCCTAACCGGGAAATATCTGCAGTATATAAGAGTGAGATATTATCTCATTTGATGCAGATCGGTGCAATGGGCAGAGGTACAGCTAATAAGATTGCAGAGAGCCTTTACGCACAGGATGTAAAGAAGCTTCAAGATGGAATCGAAGAATATATGAAGAAAAGCATCAGTTTCTTCGACGAAGGAGCGGAAGGCTTTTATCACGGTCTTTTATTAGGTCTCGTGGCATTGATGGATAATCAGTACAAGATCCGTTCAAACAGAGAATCCGGGGAGGGCAGATACGATATTTGTTTGTTCCCAAGGGAAATCAAGTATCCCGGAATGATTATGGAGCTAAAATGGGATAAAGACTTAAGCGAAGATGAATTGGATTTATTGGCTGCGGATGCTCTTGATCAGATAGAAGACAAATCGTATGATACCGAAATGCGTGCCGAAGGTATAACAAATATATCGAAATTCGGAATTGCATTTTCCGGTAAGACTTTGAAAATCTGTAAAAGATAAGGGAACCGATTTAATTAAAAGATAGGTTTAATAGAACGGTGGGACGGTGGTCTCTATTGGTGAGGATTAGGATTAAGGATAATTTGACATTAGCAAGGGAATTGCTATACACTATTTTCCATATAATAGACAAATCTGAAATGATGGCATGAAGAATCATTAAATAATCAAGGAGTTGGATATGAGCAACTTTTCTGTAATGGTTTTTGTAGGTAATGGTTTTGATATAGCTGTGCTTAGTTTCATACAATGAGGACAGCGATACTAAACCAATTTTTCTAAGATTATAAAGCATTTAATTGGTTAATATGGCTTAAGGTAGATAAAACGATAAAGGAAGATTACTATAGTGACAAGATTAGAAATGAGATATTTTGTACATATTACTTTTGGAGTGTAAAAATAAATGAAAACAGTAAGAGTTGTAGCTGCAGTTATACACGACAAAGACCGCATATTTGCTACCCAGCGTGGTTATGGAGAATATAAAGATGGTTGGGAGTTTCCCGGAGGAAAAATTGAAGAAGGTGAAACACCCGAGCAAGCTCTTAAGCGTGAGATCATGGAAGAACTTGACACTGAGATAACCGTCGGTGAATTGATAGACACTATAGAATATGATTATCCAAACTTTCATTTATCAATGGATTGCTTTTGGTGCGAACTTGTAAGCGGAGATTTGACATTAAAAGAACATGAAGCAGCTAAATGGCTTGATAAAAATAATTTAGGAAGCGTTTCGTGGCTTCCGGCAGATATTACGCTTATTGATAAGATTAAAGCTGTTTTGAAATAATATATTGGCTGAAGACAAGAATACAGGATAAACTAACCATGGAAATAACAGATATTCGGATAGATGCTGGAAAAGCTTTTGACTGGGGAAGGACTTCAGAGGAGTATGCAAAGTACAGGGATATCTATCCGAAAGAATTTTACCAGAAAATCATAGACAGAGAACTTTGCATCAAAGAACAGAAAGTGCTTGATCTCGGAACGGGTACAGGGGTGCTTCCAAGGAATATGTACCAATATGGAGCCCACTGGACCGGAACAGATATTTCACCGGAACAGATAGAGCAGGCAAAGCGCCTTTCAGAAGAAGCCGGGATGAAAATTGATTTTCAAGTGGTATCCACGGAAGAGATTGATTTTCCTGAAGAAAGTTTTGATGTGATCACGGCTTGTCAGTGTTTTTGGTATTTTGACCATGAGCGGGTGATGCCTAAACTGGCTAATATTCTAAAGCAGGATGGAAAGCTGCTGATCCTGTATATGGCATGGCTTCCTTTCGAAGATGAGATAGCAGGAAAAAGCGAGGAAATTGTTCTGAAAGTTAGTCCTAACTGGACAGGTGCGGGGGAAACAAGACATCCGATATGGATCCCGGATGTGGCTTATGAGTATTTCGAGTTGGAAGATCATGAAGAATATGATGTGAAGGTACCGTTTACGAAGGAATCCTGGCATGGACGAAT